>NZ_RZQY01000311.1:0-6755 GCF_003998575.1 Mesorhizobium sp. M7A.F.Ca.CA.001.10.2.1
GTCTCAAGGCCTGCAAGACGATCCGCACCGAGATGAACCGCCTGGTCAACGTCACGCTGTGCTTTTCGGCCAACCAGGCGCTGCTGGCGGCCAAGGCCGGTGCCTCGTTCATCTCGCCCTTCGTCGGCCGCGTCGACGACATCGGCATCGACGGCATGGAGCTGATCCAGGAGATCAGGCAGATCTACGACAATTACGATTTCCAGACTGAGATCCTCGTCGCTTCGGTGCGCACCGTGAACCACGTCAAGCAGGCGGCCCTCATCGGCGCCGATGTCGTGACCGCCCCCCCGGCGACCCTGAAGGCGCTGGTCAAGCACCCGCTGACCGACAAGGGCCTGGAACAGTTCCTCGCCGACTGGGCAAAGACCGGCCAGAAGATCGGCTGAGGCCAATGCGCTTGTGGTGAAAAAGGCCGGGTAACCGGCCTTTTTTATGTGCGCTTCAAGCGGGCTGCCGATCAGTCCGCGCCGTCATCCTCGGGCGCGCTCGCCGGCGGGCGCCGGCCCATGATGATTTCGCGTTTGCCGACATGGTTGGGTGCGCCGACCAGGCCTTCCTTTTCCATACGCTCGACCAGGGACGCGGCGCGGTTGTAGCCGATGCCGAGGCGGCGCTGGATGTAGGACGTCGAGCACTTCTTGTCGCGCACCACCACCTTCACCGCCTCGTCGTAGATCGCATCACTGTCTTCGGCTGCGACGGATCCCTTGTCGAAGACCGCGCCCTGGTCTTCTTCGATTTCTTCCTCGTCCTCGTCGGCCGTCACGGTTTCCAGATATTCAGGGCGCCCTTGCGCCTTGAGATGCGCGACCACATGCTCGACCTCGGCGTCGGAAACAAACGGCCCATGCACGCGCGAAATGCGCCCGCCGCCCATCATGTGCAGCATGTCGCCCTGGCCAAGCAATTGTTCGGCGCCCTGCTCGCCCAGGATGGTGCGGCTGTCGATCTTCGATGTCACCTGGAAGGAAATCCGGGTCGGGAAGTTGGCCTTGATCGTGCCGGTGATGACGTCGACCGAGGGGCGCTGCGTTGCCATGATCAGGTGAATGCCGGCAGCGCGCGCCATCTGCGCCAGTCGCTGGATCGCGCCTTCGATCTCCTTGCCGGCGACCATCATCAGGTCGGCCATCTCGTCGACGATGACGACGATGTAGGGCATCGGCGCGAGGTCGATTTCCTGCTGTTCGAAAAGCGGTTCGCCGGTGCCCTTTTCGAAGCCGGTCTGCACGGTCATGACGACGGTTTCGCCCTTGTCGCGGGCTTGAGCGGCACGCTCGTTGTAGCCGTCGATGTTGCGCACACCGAGCCGCGCCATCTTGCGATACCGGTCTTCCATTTCGCGCACGGCCCATTTGAGCGCCGTGACGGCTTTCTTGGGATCCGTGACGACGGGCGTCAGAAGATGCGGGATGCCGTCATAGACAGAGAGTTCGAGCATCTTGGGATCGACCATGATCAGCCGGCATTCTTCCGGCTTCAGCCGGTAGAGCAACGACAGGATCATGGTGTTGATGGCGACCGACTTGCCGGAGCCGGTGGTTCCGGCCACGAGCAAATGCGGCATCTTCGCCAGCTCGGCGATAACAGGCTCGCCGCCGATCGTCTTGCCGAGACAAAGCGCCAGCTTGCAGCTGGTCTTGCGGAAGCCTTCCGATTCGATCAGCTCCCGGAAATAGACGGTTTCGCGCGTCTCGTTCGGGAGCTCGATGCCGATGACGTTGCGGCCAGGCACGACGGCGACGCGCGCCGAAATCGCCGACATGGAGCGGGCGATATCGTCGGCAAGCCCGATGACGCGAGAAGATTTGACGCCCGGCGCCGGCTCGAACTCATAGAGCGTGACCACCGGGCCTGGGCGAACATGAATGATCTCGCCGCGCACGCCGAAGTCCTCGAGCACGCTTTCCAGCAGATCGGCGTTCTGCTCGAGCCGCTCCTGCGACATGTAGAAGCCTTGTCCCTCCGGTGGCTGCTGCAACAGCTCTTCCGAGGGAAGCTCATAGGGATCGCCCGCGGTTGACAGCACGACCTTTCCAGCCCCAGGCAAGCGCGCGGAGCGGGCGGCAACGGCCCTGGCAGGGACGTTCACACTTGGCGCGGCCGACGCGGAAACGGCGTCGCTTTTGGCGGCTGGGATTGCGACAGGCTGGACCGGCGACGGCGCATCGCTCGCCGGCACGCCGGGTTGGGCGACGGCCTGGTTCGAATTGGCCGGCCAAGCATCCGGCAACGGCTTCAAGGCCTGGCCCGGAAGGCAGTCGATGACACGAAACAATGCGGTGGCATCGGTCCCTGGGCGAATATCGATCGGCGTAGCGGTGACTGGCGCCACGGCGAGCGATGCAGGCGACGCTGGACCGGTCTGCCGGGCCGGCGACGAAACGTCGACCAGATAGGGGGCCATGGCCTCGAAGAAGGCATGATCCGAAAGATACGGCCAGCGCAGCCTTTCGGAAGTGGTCGTTTTGATCGGGCCGCCCGGAGCAACGGACGCACGCGCGGATGCCTGCCCCGTCGCGGCCGTCCTCGGCGGCATCGGCGCAACGGCTGGCACCTTCTCCCTGGCGCGCCCCGCGGCAACAAAAGCAGCAGCCGGCGGCAGTGGCCCTTGCGTGGCGTGGCCGGCCAGCGGCTGGGAAGCAGGGCTTTTCACCGAAGCCGGCAATGCCAGGAGCGAAGGCGCGGAGGACGCCCCTTTGATCATGGATTGCGCAACGGCTTGCTCTGCTGGGCGAGTCGCGGCGTGTTCGACAACACGCTCGTGCTGCGGACGATGCTTCCTGGCCTCATAGTCCGGCGTGCGTGTAAAACGCACGTTGGGTGCAAGGAAGAAATATTCCTGCCAGGCAGGGCTCTCGATATCGCCGATTTTCGAAAGCGTGTCGTCCGAGCCACCCCGCGGCTCCATATAGGGCCGCTTGTTGCCACCGAGATCGACCACCGGCGCTGAATAGCCGGCCTGGCGTGTGGCGGGCTGCCGGCCGCCCGGCTCCTTGCGAGCCGGACGATCAAGGTCGCCTGCCGCAGAAGAACCTCGCTGACCACCCCTGTCGCCGATGCTCTCGGAGCGCTTCCCCTCGGGATCATCAGGCGATGCGGCCGTCGATAAATTGACCCGGGAAAAACGCTTGGCTTCCATTCTCAAGACTCACTCTGAAATGTCTGCCGAGCAATAGGGAGCGAGTGGTTAACAGTTGCTTCCCGGATGGATCGCCGACCATCCTGGGCACCAAAATCTTCGTGGTAATCGGCGAGCGACACGGCACGATCGTCGTCTCGCCGCATCCACGCCGGTGGCGCGATCTACTCGCCGTGCCGCAGCAGCTCGATGGGTATCTTCGGACAATCCCTGTTCGGAATCTGGCTCTGTTCGAGAATCTGGTCATGATCCCGCGATCACCCCATCATGCCTGGGGCGCCGGACCGTTTCCGTGAAGCGATGAGGTGCGCTAGCCGGTCTTGCCGTGCCGGACAAGGTCCTGGGCAATGGACAGCTGCAGCGCTTCCGCCAACTCTCGCGCAGCGCGATTCTCGGCGTCGATCTGCGCCCGGTATGCGGCGAATTCCTGACGCGGCCTGTCGAAGGACGAGGTGATCGAACGCTTGCCGGATGCGATCACCACGCCGGTCTTCGCATCGGCCAGCGTATAGCTGCCGGTCAGCGTCACGGAACCGGCGGTCGGTTCGTCTTCATCCGTTCCGACCTGCACGAGTGCCGCGGACTCGACCGCTTCGGTCACGCCGAGATTGAGCGAATAGACCGGCGAGGCCGGCTCGCCGGCGCCTCGTCCAAACCCGAAAATCAGATTGTTGCGCACCTGTTGGCCGTAACGCGTATTGACCGGCTTGATGCCGATCAACGCCAGTTCGGCACTGGCACTGGCCTGCGAACCCGACAGTGGCGCGCTCGAATAGAGCGGCCGCACCGTGCAGGCCGAGACAAGCGCGAGCGAACCTATCAGGCCGGCAAGCGCAATGCGGCGCAGCAAATGGTTCAACTCTGTCTTTTCCCGATCAGGCAACGACATTGACGATCCTCTGCGGCACGATGATCACCTTGCGCGGAGCCTTACCTTCAAGTGCTTTCTGCACGAAGTCGAGAGCCAATACCGCTTTTTCGACCGCACCTTGGTCCGCGTCGCGGGCAATTGTCAAATCCCCCCGCTTCTTGCCGTTGACCTGTACCGGATAGGTGACTTCGTTGTCGACCACCAGCGCCGGATCGAAGACCGGCCAGGGCCGTTCGGCAACGAGATCGGTGCCGCCAAGCGTTGCCCAGCACTCCTCGGCCAGATGCGGCATGATCGGCGCGATCAGATGCACGAGAATCTCCACCGCCTGCCGACAGGCGCCTTTCAGCGCTGCATCGGCCTTGCCTTCGGCCACCTCGTTGAGCGGCGTGGTCAGCGCGTTGGCCAGTTCGTAGATGCGGGCGATGGCGCGGTTGAAAGCGAGCTTCTCGATATCCTCTCCGACCGCCTTCAGGATCTTGTGCGCGGCCTTGGAAACCACCGCGGCCTCGCCGCTGCTGGCCGCTAAGGGCTTGATGCCGGCCAGTGTTTCGGCCGCCGTCGACACCAGGCGCCAGATGCGCTGGATGAAGCGATGCGCACCGGCAGCGCCATCGTCGGTCCACTCGACATCGCGCTCGGGAGGAGAATCGGACAGCATGAACCAGCGCGCCGTATCGGCGCCGTAGCCATCGGTGATGTCTTCCGGGCTCACCGTGTTCTTTTTCGATTTCGACATCTTTTCCAGCGGGCCGATGGTGACGGCCTCGCCGGTGGCGATGTCGATGGCGCTGCGCTTGCCGTCGACGTCCTCCAGCCGAACTTCGGTGGGCGCCAGCCAGCGGCCATTCGATGCCGAGCCGACGCGATAGGTTTCGTGCACCACCATGCCTTGCGTGAACAGGCCCTTGAACGGCTCGGCCAGATCGACATGGCCGGCCTCGCGCATGGCGCGGGTGAAGAAGCGCGAATAGAGCAGATGCAGGATCGCGTGCTCGATCCCGCCAATATACTGGTCGACCGGCAGCCATTCGTTGGCCGCCTTGGGATCGGTCGGTTCATGCGCCCACGGCGCGGTGAAGCGGGCAAAGTACCACGACGAATCGACGAACGTGTCCATCGTGTCGGTTTCGCGCCGCGCATCCCTGCCGCATTGCGGACATTTCACATGGCGCCATGTCGGATGCCGGTCGAGCGGATTGCCCGGGCGATCGAAATCGACATCGTCGGGCAGCTTCACCGGCAGGTCCACCTTCGGCACCGGCACCACGCCGCAAGCCTCGCAATGGATCATCGGGATCGGGCAGCCCCAGTAGCGCTGGCGCGAAATGCCCCAGTCGCGCAGGCGGAAATTCACCTTGCGCTCGGCCATCGGCCGGTTGCCGATGGTCTTCTGCTCCAGCAGTTTGGTGACTTCGTCGAAAGCCTGATCCGGCTTCATGCCGTCGAGAAAGCGCGAATTGATCATCACGCCGTCATCGACATAGGCTTCGTCGATGATCTGGAACGTCGCCGGATTCTCGCCTTCCGGCATCACCACCGGAATCACCGGCAGGCCGTATTTGTTGGCGAAGTCGAGGTCGCGCTGGTCGCCGGACGGACAGCCGAAAATGGCGCCGGTGCCGTATTCCATCAAAACGAAATTGGCGACATAGACCGGCAGCGTCCAGTTGTCGTCAAACGGATGGACGACGCGGAGGCCGGTGTCGAAACCCTTCTTCTCAGCTGTCTCCAGCGCCGCCACCGAGGTGCCCATATGGCCGATATCCTCAATGAACTTCGCCAGCGCCGGATTGTGCGCAGCGGCCTTCTTGGCCAACGGATGATCGGCGGCGACAGCCATGAAGGAAGCGCCGAAGATGGTGTCGGGCCTTGTCGTATAGACTTCCAGCTCATGCTCGCCACCAGAGGCGTCGGCCAGAGGCCAACGGATCAGCAGGCCTTCCGAGCGGCCGATCCAGTTCTGCTGCATCAGCTTCACTTTTTCCGGCCATTCGTCGAGGCCGTCGAGCGAATCCAGCAGATCCTGCGCGAAATCGGTGATCTTGAAGAACCACTGCGTCAGCTCGCGCTGTTCGACCAGCGCGCCCGAGCGCCAGCCGCGCCCGTCGATGACCTGCTCGTTGGCGAGCACCGTCATGTCCTCCGGATCCCAGTTGACCTTGGAGGATTTGCGCGTCACCAGCCCCTTCTCGACAAAATCGAGGAACAGCATCTGCTGGCGGTGGTAATAGTCGACGTCACAGGTGGCGAATTCGCGCGCCCAGTCCAGCGACAGCCCCATGACCTTGAGCTGCTCGCGCATGGTGGCGATGTTCTGGTAGGTCCACTCCTTGGGATGGACCTTGTTCTGCATCGCCGCGTTTTCGGCCGGCATGCCGAAGGCGTCCCAGCCCATCGGGTGCAGCACGTTGAAACCCTTGGCCCGCTTGTAGCGCGCCACCACGTCGCCCATCGTGTAATTGCGGGTATGACCGATATGGATGCGCCCCGACGGATAGGGGAACATCTCCAGCACATAGTATTTCGGGCGCGGATCGTCATTGTGCGCTTCGAACAGCTTCTTGGCGTCCCAGGCCTTCTGCCATTTGGGCTCTGACGCGCGCGGATTGTATCGTTCGGTTGCCATGGGACGTTTTTCACTTAAAAGCATGCGCGAACTGCGGGCGACGGCTCGGCAGTTCAGGGAATGTGGTCCGGGTGTTCACCATGGTTTGGCAAACCCGTCAACCATATGGG
>NZ_RZQY01000312.1:0-6745 GCF_003998575.1 Mesorhizobium sp. M7A.F.Ca.CA.001.10.2.1
GGTCAAGGCGCCGAGCAGGACGCCTCCCGGGCCGAACACCGGCGCCGACACGCCCCCCGTCTCAGGGTCCCGGTCGCCCACGGCGAGGCAGTTGCAGGTCTCGCGGATGGTCTCGTACGGTTCGCCCTGCTGGCCCGAAAACGCTGCGAGCACGCGGCCTCCCGAGCCGAGCAGCAAAGGCAATACGTCGCCTTCGCGTATCGTGTAGCGGATCGGGTGCTTGGATTCGACGCGGTAAAGACAGGTGCGGACATCGCCCGAGCGAACATAGAAGGCAACGCTCTCCCAGCTTCGCTCGGAAAGATCGCGCATGATCGGCAGCAGGATATCGACCGCCACGACCGAACGCTGGTAGAGCGCACCGAGCCGAAAGGTCGCGGGTCCGACGCGGTAGCGTCCATTGTCGAGGCGCTCGAGCAATCGTCCGCGCATGAGGGAATTCGCAAGCCGCAGGATGGTGCTCTTGTAGAGGCCGGTGCGCGCCGCGATTTCGGCCAGGCTGAGCGACCGGTCATCCGTGGTGAAGGCATCGAGGATGGCAATGGCCCGATCAAGCGCGGCAACACCGTCCGCCGAGGTGCGATCTATTTCCCCATCTGCCGATTTGCTTGGCGAGTCCATGGTGGTTCCAGTTTGAAGAAAGCCGAGCGACGCGACTCTGTCGCGCCGCCAAATCGTTCTGTCCAGTAGAATATCGTTTCCGTTGACAGAACTCCGTAACATCTGCTTGAAATCGATGACGGGTCTGGATGCAGGCGCGTTTTGGCGGGCACCGGAGGAGGTGTCGTGATTTGGAGGAATCCCCATGCTGAACAGACGCAGATTTTTGATGAGCACCGCAGCCGTGGGTGCCGGGCTGATGACGTCGCATCTTTCTCCCGCTTACGCCGAAGGCGCGCCCCAGATACAGCTCTTCGTGCCTGCCGCACCGGGTGGCGGCTGGGACCAGACGGCGCGCACGATCGACCAGGTGCTGCGCAGTGAAAAGCTGATCTCGGGTTCGCAGATCACCAATGTCGGCGGCGCCGGCGGCACTGTCGGGCTGCCGCAATTCATCAGCCAGTGGAACGGCAAAGGCAATTCCCTGATGGTTGCCGGCATGGTCATGGTCGGCGCCATCATTGCCAACAAGGCCGCGAACAATCTGACGCAAGTCACCCCGATCGCCCGCCTCACCGGCGAGTTCGAGGCCCTGGTCGTGCCGGCGGAGTCACCGTTCAAGACGGCCGCTGATTTCGTCGCCGCGCTCAAGGCCGATCCGACAAAGGTTCCCGTCGCCGGCGGCTCCGCCGGCGGCTCGGATCACATCTTGTTCGGCTTGATTGCCAAGACGGTCGGCGTGCCGGCGACAAACCTGTCCTACGTGCCGTTCGCCGGCGGCGGTGAGGCGTTGTCGGCGCTGCTCGGCAACCAGGTCGCGGCCGGCATCTCCGGCTTTGGCGAGTTCTCCGAGCAGGTCAAGGCGGGCGCGCTGCGGCTGCTCGCCATCTCGGCTGACAAGCGTCAGGACGGCATCGACGCACCGACGATGAAGGAAGCCGGCATCGATGTCGAACTGTTCAACTGGCGCGGCGTCTTCGCACCGCCCGGCGTTTCCGACGCCGACAAGGCGGCGATGGTCACAATGATCGAGACCATGGCCAAGAGCGATGCATGGGCAACCGAATGCAAAAACCGCAACTGGACGCCCATCCTTTTGACTGGCGACGACTACGCAAAATTCCTCACCGAGGACACGGCCCGCATCACCGCGATCCTCAAGGATCTCGGCCTCGCCTGATGTCTTCAGGGGGCGGTTAGAGTGCCGCCCCCTTCCCATCTCGCCTGCCGCATGGACATATGATGCGGCGAAACTGCGGATGCGGCCGGCTGGAGGATGCCGGCCATCTTGGGAGGATACCGATGAGCACCAGCGACCAGCAGGCGGCGCCGTGGCGCCTTGCCGTGCCGGAATTGTTGATAGGCATCGGGCTCCTGGCCTGCGCCGGCGCCGTCGCCTGGCAGACGCTGGCAATCCCGGTGTCGCCGCTCTACTCCAAGGTCGGCCCGACCGTCTTTCCCTACCTCACCATGTTCGGCCTGGTGGTTCTTTCGCTGTTGCTCATCCTTGCCGCGCTTCGCGGCGGCTGGCAGCCGGAGGAGGAAAAGGAGACGCCGACCGACTGGAAGGCGATGGGCTTCGTCGTCATCGGCCTGATCGCCAATCTGCTGCTCATCCGGCCGCTCGGCTTCACGGCGGCATCCGTCATCATGTTCGTTCTGGTCTGCTACGGCTTCGGCAGCAAGCGCACGCTGCGTGACGCAGTGCTCGGCCTGATCCTGGCGCTGGCCGCCTATTTCGGCTTCGCCAGGGCGCTTGGCGTCAACATCGGTGCCGGTTTCATCGAGAACCAGCTGAACACGGTCATCGATGCGTTCATCACCATGTTGAGGGGCTGACGCCATGGAAACGCTCGGACATCTCGCACATGGCTTCTCGGTTGCCTTCACCCCGGTCAACCTTCTGTGGTGCCTGCTTGGCACCACACTCGGTACCGCCATCGGCGTGCTGCCCGGTCTTGGGCCGGCGCTGACCATCGCGCTGCTTTTGCCGATCACCTATCAGGTGGCGCCGGAGGCATCCTTCATCCTGTTCGCCGGCATCTACTACGGCGCCATGTATGGTGGTTCGACGACGTCGATCCTGCTCAACACGCCCGGCGAAAGCGCCACCATCGTCACTGCGTTGGAAGGCAACAGGATGGCGCGTTCCGGGCGCGGCGGCGCGGCACTCGCCACTTCGGCGATAGGCTCGTTCGTCGCCGGCACGATCGGCACGATGGGCGTCGCTTTCCTGGCGCCGGTGGTGGTCAAGTTCGCATTGGCCTTTGGTCCGGCCGAATATTTCTCTTTGATGGTGCTGGCCTTCATCACCGTTTCGGCGGTGCTCGGCTCGTCTTCCGTACGCGGCCTGACCAGCCTGTTCGCCGGCTTCGTCATCGGCATGATCGGCGTCGACCTGCAGACCGGCCAGCCGCGCTTCACCTTCGGCACGAACGAACTGCTTGATGGCGTCGATGTCATCATTGCCGCGGTCGGCCTGTTTGCCGTCGGCGAGACGCTCTACATGGCCTCGCGCCGCTATGCCGGCAAGGACGAGATCGTGCCGCTGAAGGGCTCGCTCTACATGACGGCGGCCGAGTGGGGGCGTTCGTGGAAACCCTGGCTGCGCGGCGCTGCGATCGGCTTCCCGATCGGCGCCATGCCGGCCGGCGGCGCCGAAATCCCGACCTTCCTGTCCTATGCCATCGAAAAGAAGCTGTCGAAGCACAAGGAGGAGTTCGGCACCGTCGGCGCCATCGAAGGCGTTGCCGGCCCCGAGGCTGCCAACAATGCCTCCGCCGCCGGCGTGCTGGTGCCGATGCTGACGCTCGGCCTGCCGACTTCGGCGACGGCGGCGATCATGCTGTCGGCCTTCCAGAGCTACGGCATCAATCCCGGGCCGCTGCTTCTCACGACCCAGGGCGACCTCGTCTGGGGGCTGATCGCCAGCCTGTTCATCGCCAACGTCATCCTCGTCGTCCTCAACCTGCCGCTGATCGGGCTGTGGGTGCGGTTGCTGAAAATCCCGGCGCCGCAGCTTTATGCCGGCATCCTGGTGTTCGCCACGGTCGGCACCTATGGCATTTCGCAATCGCCCATCGACCTCGTCATCCTCTATCTCCTGGGGGCCGCCGGCTTCCTGATGCGGCGCTTCGATTTCCCGACCGCGCCCGTCATTATCGGCATGATCCTTGGACCGCTCGCCGAAACCCAGTTCCGCCGGGCGATGACCATCTCGAATGGCGACTGGTCGGTGTTTTACACCCACAAGCTGTCGCTGACGCTGCTGACGCTCGCCTTCATCGGCCTCGCCGGCCCGCATATCTGGGCCTTCATCGAGCATCGGCGTCGGCGCGGACCGGAGCATGTGCCCGGCGATGCCTGATCGATCCATGACGCCATGACAGAATTGCTTTCCGGTATCCGCGTCCTCGACCTGACCAACGTCCTGGCCGGTCCCTACTGCGCCTATCAGCTGGCGCTGCTCGGCGCCGATGTGATCAAGGTCGAGGCGCCGCAAGGCGGCGACCTAGCCCGCCAGCTCGGCGGCTCGCCAAAGCTGAACAGCGCCGGCATGGGCGCATCGTTCCTGGCGCAGAACGCCGGCAAACGGTCGGTGGTGCTCGACCTCAAGCAGCAAGCCGATCGCGAGCGCTTTTTCGATCTGGTGGCCAGCGCCGACGCCCTGGTGGAGAATTTCCGCCCGGGCGTGATGGATCGGCTGGGGCTTGGTTACGAGGCGCTGAAGACGGTCCGTCCAGGCCTCGTCTATTGCGCGATATCGGGTTTCGGCCAGACCGGGCCGATGCGCGACAATCCCGCCTATGACCAGATCATCCAGGGCCTGTCGGGGATCATGAGTATCACCGGAACACCGGAAACGGCGCCGCTGCGGGTCGGCTATCCCGTGGCCGACACGCTTGGCGGACTGGTCGGCGCGTTCGCCATTACCTCGGCGCTGGTGCGGCAGAAGACGAGCGGCGAGGGTGCCTTTCTCGACGTCTCGATGCTCGAATGCACACTTTCCGCGCTTGGCTGGCCGGTTTCCAACTATCTGACCGTAGGCATCGACCCCAAGCCGATGGGCAATGAGAACATGACGGCGGCACCCTCCGGTACGTTTCGCACCGGCGACGGGCTCGTCAACATCGCCGCCAACAAGCAGGAGCAGTTCGTGGCGCTGTGCCGGCTGATCGGCCGGCCGGAACTGGCCTCCGATGTCCGCTTTGCCGAGCGCGAGACGCGCAAGCGCAACCGTGCGGCGCTTAAAGTCGAAATCGAGGACGCCCTGGCGGGCGCGCCGGCCGCGGCCTGGGAAGAGATGCTCAATCGCGCCGGCGTGCCTGCCGGCAGGGTGCTGACGATCCCGCAAGTGCTGGCCGAGCCGCAAGTGCTCGAACGCCGGGTGACCGCGAATTTTGATGATGTGGCCGGCATGGACAAGCCGCTGACCGTTCTGCGCGGCGGCTTCATGGTAGATGGCGAGGCGCCGTTGCCGACAAAGCCGCCGCCGGCGCTCGGCGAACATATGGGCGAGGTGTTCGCCGACCTGCCACCCCGCGCCAAGACAAAGGCAGGCGCATGAGCGACACGGAGAAGACGGGCCGTGAGCGCGGCGAGGAATGGTGGCAGACCGACATCATCGAGATGCGGCCTGGTGTCATCCGGCTGCGCGGCTACGAGATCCAGGATCTGATCGGCCGCGTCAGCTTCCCGGCTGTCATCTGGCTGATGCTGCGCGGCGAACTGCCCGGCGAGGACCAGGCAGAGTTGCTCGGCATTGCCTTGGGAGCCGCCGTCGACCACGGACCGCAGGCGCCATCGATCGCCATCGCGCGCATGGCCGCAACCTGCGGCGTCGGTATCAACAGCGCCATGGCCTCGGCCATCAACGTTCTCGGCGACGTGCACGGTGGCGCCGGCGAGCAGGCGCTTTCCTTCTATGGTGACATTGCCGTGGCAATCGATGCCGGGATGACGCTGAATGAAGCGGTCTCGACACGGCTCGACCGGTTCTTCGCCGAGGAGAAGGGCTATGTGCCGGGGCTCGGACATCGCTTCCATCCCGTCGACCCGCGCGCGCCGCGCTTGCTGGAACTGACCCGCGAATTTGCCGCACGCGGTGCCGTCAACGGACGTTTCGTCGATATTGCAGAAGCGATCGAGGCGGACGTCGCGCGACGCAAGAGGAAAAAAATACCGCTCAACATCGATGGCGCTACCGCCGTCATCTATGGCGAACTCGGTTTTCCGCCAGCGCTGACGCGAGGGCTTTTCGTGCTGTCGCGCTCGGTCGGCATCCTTGCGCATGCCTGGGAGCAGTCGCAGCAGGCCGAGCGAAACAAAGGGCCGCTGCCGCGCGAATGGCTGTGGACCTATACCGGCACGCCGGTGCGGCCGTTTCCCGAAAGCGATGAGCCCGGCGAGTGAGGCTTTACGCCTGGTCCACCTGCAAAGGCTGAGGAAGCTTCAGCGTCTTCACCAACGTTGAAAGATCAGGCTCGTCGATGAGCATGGCTGCGTCGGCTGGCGCCAGCCAGGCCCGCTGGCGTCGTTTGGCTTCCTGCCAGTCGGCCAGTTCCTCGCTCACCTCGAGCAGATAGACGATGACGTCGACGCGGACAAAGCGATTGGCCAGCCGCTTCCAGTAGGAATAGGTGCCCGCCGGCTGCTTCAGCGTCTTGCCGAGCACGCCGGCTTCCTCCTGTGCCTCGATGGTGGCCGCCTTGCGTCCGCTCTTGCCCTTCATCGGCCAGCCCTTGGGGACGATGAAGCGCCTGGTGGTACGCGACGTGACCAGCATGACCTCGATGTCGCCGCGCGCGGTCAGCCGAAAGGGAATAGCCGCCACCTGGCGGATCCTCTCGCCCTTTTTTGCCTTGCGTACGGCCTTTTTCTTGGTGGCTGCCATTCGTCAATCCAGTCGATGCAATGCCGCATAGCGCGACAAGGCATCGTTGCGAAACCAAAACTTTCGCATGTGCCGAAAGACACTCGAAATACCTAAGTCGGCTAAATAAATGAAAAACGCCTTGATGTCAGCGGCAATTGCTCACGGCGGTGGTGCCGATTATCTGGGTCTGGCAGCTTGGCTTGAGCTGCTGCACGACCGGGGGCGGCTGCTGAACGATCTGGCGGTCCTGGGCGCGGTACTGCTGCTGTT
>NZ_RZQY01000313.1:0-6737 GCF_003998575.1 Mesorhizobium sp. M7A.F.Ca.CA.001.10.2.1
CTGCTGTGCCGCGTCGTCTTCGGCGCGCCGGTGGCGATCGGTCCGGGCGAAGAACGCCGCGCCTTCCTCGAACGCGCCCACGCCGCGCTTCTGGCGCTCAACCCGCGTCCCGAGCGAGACGATTGATGCGCCACGAAATCTCCATTCTGATCATCGGCCTGCTGGCGGTTTTGACCACCGCCAGCATCGTCGCGACCATCCTTTCGGCGCGAGCGCCGAAGCCGCTTAGCTCAACGCTGGTCAATCTCAGCCAGCGGATCAACGCCTGGTGGGTGATGGTGGCGCTGATGACGGTCGCCTTCTTCTTCGGGCGTTACGGGATGACCATCCTGTTCGCTCTGATCTCCTTCGCCGCGCTGCGCGAATTCGTGACGCTGACGCACACCCGCCGCAGCGACCATTGGGTGCTGCTCGGCATGTTCGGCATCATCATACCGTTTCAATATTGGCTGGTGTGGACCGCCTGGTACGGGCTCTTCGTCATCTTCATTCCGGTCTATTGCTTCCTGCTGATGCCGGCCATCACGGCGCTGCATGGCGACACTGAACGCTTCCTCGAGCGCATCGCCGCGCAGCAATGGGCGGTGATGATCTCGGTCTATTGCGTCAGCCATGTCCCTGCCCTGCTGACACTCGAGGTGCCGGGCTTCGAAGGCCGCACCCTGCTGCTGATCGCGTTCCTGATCATCGTCGTGCAAGGCAGCGACGTGCTGCAGTACATCTTCGGCAAGCTGTTTGGAAAACACCGTTTTTCGCCGAACGTCTCGCCGTCGAAAACCTGGGAAGGGCTGATCGGCGGACTGGTGTCGGCGAGCCTGCTCGGCGCGCTGCTATCCTTCGTGACACCCTTCTCGCCGCTGCAGGCAGCAGCCGTGGCCTTCGTCGCCTGCTCGATGGGATTTCTCGGCGGGCTGGTCGCCTCGGCCATCAAGCGCGATCAGGGCGTCAAGGACTGGGGCCATCTGATCGAAGGCCATGGCGGCATGATGGACCGCACCGACAGCCTGGTCTTCGCCGCCCCGGTGTTCTTCCACATCGTGCGCTATTTCTGGACGGTCTGAGCCGGCGGCCTGTTGCAAGAGCGGTTCATTGGCGCGCTCAGAGCCGGTTTTGGATCAGCATGGTGACGACGAAGAACGCGCCGACGGAGCTGGTGATGATGCCGATCGGCAGCTCCTGCGGCAGCAGCAGCGTTCGGGCCAGAAGATCGCTGGCCAGCAACAGCACCGCGCCGGGTCAGTTTGGAAGCCGTTTGACACCCTTTTTCATACGCCGAGATAGCGGTCCTGAATTTCTGGCGTCAGCGCCTCGGGCGTGCCTTCGAAGACGGTCATGCCCTTTTCCAGAACGAAGCAGCGGTCGGCCACAGGTAGAAGCTCGGCAAGCGTCTTGTCGACGATAAGGATCGACTGTCCGCTCGACTTGAGCTTGCGGATTGCTGCCCAGATGTCCTGGCGGATCACAGGTGCCAGACCCTCGGTCGCCTCGTCCAGAATGAGCAGGCTCGGATTGGTCATCAACGCGCGGCCGATGGCTACCATCTGCTGCTCGCCGCCCGACAGTGTACCGGCATATTGGTCGCGGCGTTCGCCGAGACGCGGAAACAGCTCGACAACTTTTTCCAATGTCCACGCGCTGCCGCGTGCTGCGGCCAGCAGGTTCTCCAGTACGGTCAGATTGGGAAAGCAGCGCCTTCCCTCCGGCACCAGACCCAGGCCAAGGCGCGCGATGCGGTGCGGGCGCATGCCGGCGACTTGGCGGCCGCCAAAGCTGATCGAGCCTGAGCGCGGTTTCGCGAGGCCGAGAATGGAATTGATCGTCGTCGTCTTGCCCATGCCGTTGCGGCCCATGAGCGCCACGACCTCACCCGCCCTGACGTCGAGCGAGACGCCGAACAGCGCCTGCGATGCGCCGTAGAAGGTTTCGACGCCGTTGAGTTCCAGCAGGCTCACGCAGTTTCTCCGAGATAGGCCCGGCGCACTTCGGGATCGTTGCGGATCTCGTCCACCGTGCCGGTGGCGATGACGCGGCCATAGACGAGGACCGAGATACGGTCGGCAAGCGCGAAGACGGCATCCATGTCGTGTTCGACGAGCAGGATCGGCGCTTCGTGGCGCAGGCCGTCGAGGAATTTCGTCAACGCTTTCGATCCGTCTGGCCCCATGCCGGCCATCGGCTCGTCGAACAAAAAGGCCTTCGATCCAAGGGCCAACGCAATGGCGATTTCGAGTTGACGGCGTTCGCCATGCGACAGCTCAGCGGCTGGCACGTAGGCGCGCCCGGCAAGGCCGACGCGCTCCAGCATCGCCATCGCCGGTTCTGTCAGGCTCTTGTCGCTCATCACGGGGCGTAAGAAGCGGAAGCTCGTTCCCTGGCGTGCCTGCACCGCCAGCATCACATTGCGCAGCGCGGAAAACTCCTGCGCGAGTGATGAGATCTGGAAGCTGCGGCCGAGCCCAAGCCGCCCGCGGGCCGCCATGTCGAGCCCGGCCATATCCTGGCCGAGAAAGCGGATACTGCCGCTGTCTGGCCGGAGCGAGCCCGAGATCTGGTGGATCAGCGTGCTTTTACCGGCTCCATTGGGGCCGATCAGCGCGTGGATTTCGCCCGGCTTGAGATCGAGGCTGACGCCGTCGGTGGCCTTCAGCGCGCCGAAAGTCTTTTTGAGATCGCGTATTTCGAGGACCAGCTCAGCCATGACGCGCCTCTCCAGCCAAAAGGCCAAGCAGCCCGCCGCGCGCGAACAAAACGACGCCGAGCAGGATCAGGCCAAGGAAGAACTGCCAGCGTTCGGTGAAGCCGCCAAGCGCGAATTCGAACAGCACGTAAAGCATCGCGCCCGCAACCGGGCCGAACAGCCGACCCTTGCCGCCAAGGATGATGAGCACGATCAGCTCGCCCGACATGTGCCAGGACAGCATCGAGGGGCTGACGAAGCGGTTGAGATCGGCAAACAGCGCGCCGGCGAGGCCTGTGACCATGGCAGAGATGGCGAAGGCAACGAGCCTGATGTTGAAGGGTGCGATGCCGACGGCGGACAGCCTGGTCGCGTTCTGCCGTGCCGCCTGCAATGCGGCACCGAAGCGCGATCCGCGCAGCAGCCAGAACAGACCAAGTGCTGCCATCAGCACGACATAGCAGATCAGGAAATAGGTCAGGGACTGCGCCGTGTTCATACCGGGAAAGCCATTGCGGACATAGATCGACAGCCCGTCCTCGCCGCCATAGGCCGGCCAGGAGATGGCGAAGTAGTAGATCATCTGCGCGAAAGCGAGCGTGATCATGATGAAATAGACGCCCGTCGTGCGCAGGCTGATCGCGCCGATCGGCAAGGCGACAAGGCCGCAAACCAGGATAGCCACCGACCAGATGACCAGCATCGAGGTCGTGCCTTGCAGGCCAAACAACAGCGGTTCGGCGTTGAAGGCATGGGTCGCCAGGATGCCGGCGGCATAGCCGCCAAGGCCGAAGAAGGCGGCGTGGCCAAAGGATACCAGCCCGCCAAGACCAAGCGCGATGTTGAGCCCGACAGCAGCGAGCGCAAGGATCGTAATGCGCGTGGCAAGCGTGACGTAGAATTGCTCGCCCATTGCAGACGCACTGAACGGGATCGCTAGCAGCAGAAGTGCCAGCAGTATATTGATGATGGTTTCGCGGCTCATGGTGGCCCTTACGACTGCGCCGCAAACAGGCCGCTTGGCCTGAAAGCGAGGATCAGGGCCATGACTATGTAGATCAGCATGGAGGCGAGTGAGGCACCGATCAGCCCGGCCTGTGCCGTCGGCATCATCAACGCCAGCGCCTTGGGCAGGAGGAAGCGGCCCATCGTGTCGACGAGGCCGACGAGGATGGCACCGAACAGCGCACCCTTGATCGAGCCGATGCCGCCGATGACGATGACCACGAAGGCGAGGATGAGTGCTGGCTCGCCCATGCCGACCTGCACCGATTGCAGCGCACCGACCAGCGCGCCGGCAAGGCCGGCAAGGGCAGCACCTAGCGCGAAGACAACAGTGTAGAGCGTGCGGATGTCGACGCCGAGGGCTGCGATCATCTCGCGGTCGGATTCGCCGGCGCGGATGCGCATGCCGAGACGGGTGCGCGAGATCAGCAGATAGAGCCCCACAGCAACGGCGATGCCGACGCCGATAATGGCGAGGCGGTAGAGCTGGTACTGGCCACCGCCGGGCAGGGGCACCGCGCCTTGCAGCAGCGGTGGGATGTCGAGATAAAGCGGAAACGAGCCAGACAGCCAGCGCGTGCCTTCCGAAAAGATCAGGATCAGCGCAAACGTCGCCAGCACCTGGTCAAGATGGTCGCGCTCATAAAGCCTGCGGATGACAACGATCTCCATGACCGCACCGGCGGCTGCCGCAGCGATCAGGCTCGCCACCAGACCGATCCAGAACGAACCAGTGGCGGCGGCGACCGTGGCACAGGCAAAGGCGCCGACCATGTAGAGCGAGCCATGGGCGAGGTTGATCAGGCCCATGACTCCGAAGATCAGCGTCAGGCCGGCGGCCATGAGGAACAGCATCACTCCGAGCTGCAGCCCGTTGAGAAGTTGTTCGATCAGAAGGGCGATGGACAAATGAACGATCCGGACTGTGGTTCAAGGCGGGGAATGCCGAAGCAAGCCGCTGCAAGATACGGCGATGCGGCCTCGCCGCGGCCCCGGCCCCGTCGATGACGAGGCCGGCACTTTAGCAAAGCGGATGCAGCCTTGGGCTACATCTTGCACTGGTCGGCATAGGCGTCCTTGTGGTGTTCGAAGGCGGTGGCGATGATCTTGTTGGTCAAGACATCGCCTTCCTTTACCACCTCACGGACGTAGATGTTCTGGACCGGATGATTGTTGGTGTTGAAGGTGAACTCGCCGCGCACCGACTTGAAATCGGCTGCCTTGAGGGCCGCGCGGAACGCGTCCTTGTCCTTAACACTGGCCTTGGACAGCGCAGACAGGATCAGGTTCGCCGTATCCCAGCTCTGGGCGGCGTAGATTGAGGGCAGGCGATTGTATTCGGCCTTGAAGGCCTCGACGAACTGCTTGTTGGCTTCGTTGTCGAGGTCCCTGGACCAGCTCGCCGAGTTCTTGACGCCAAGGGCTGCGTCGCCAACCGCGGGCAAAATGTCCTGGTCGAAGGAGAAGCCAGGACCCATGACCGGGATGTTCACGCCCGACTGGGCGTACTGCTTCATGAAGGAAATGCCCATGCCGCCAGGCAGGAAGAAGAACACCGAGTCGGCACCGGAATCGCGGATCTGGGCGATCTCGGCGGCGTAGTCGGCCTGGCCGATCTGGGTGTAGGCCTCGCCTGCCAGCTCGCCCTTGTAGTAGCGCTTGAAGCCGGTCAGCGAATCCTTGCCAGCCGGGTAGTTGGGCGCGAGGATGAAGGTCTTCTTGTAGTCCTTGTTGGCGTACTGACCCATCGCCTCATGGAAATTGTCGTTCTGGTAGGCGACGTTGAAATAGTTCTTGTTGCACTTGGCGCCGGCAAGGGCCGACGGGCCGGCATTGGGCGACAAATAGATGACGTCCTGCGCCACCGCGTTGGGCACCACCGCCATCGCCAGGTTCGACCAGATGATACCGGTGAGCAGGTCGACCTTGTCGCTCTGGATCATCTTTTCGGCGAGCTGCACCGCGATCTCGGGCTTCTGGGCATCGTCTTCGATGACCAGTTCGACATCTTTGTTGCCGGACTGTTTCATCGCCAGCGTAAAGGCATCGCGCATGTCGACGCCGAGACCCGCACCGCCGCCCGAAAGCGTGGTGATGACGCCGATCTTGACGGGTTCGGCATAGGCAAGGCCAGATGTGGCCAGCGACAAAGCGAACATGCTGGATGCCAGGATATTCTTCATTTTTCTCTCCTTCCCAGTGTTTTCAATATAGATAAAATAGCTTTAGAGCCGGGTGCGAACTTTCCAGAGTTCAGTGAACAGTTCAACCTCCAGCATCTCTTCAGATACGAAGCGCCCGACGTGCCGCCGGTGCTGCGTTTCATGCCGATGATGCGTTCGACTGTGGTGACATGATTGAAGCGCCAGCGCCCGGCCATTGCCGATCGGCGCGGTGTGGTCACCCAGACCCTTTTCGACCAGACGTCGGTCAGTTCGACACCGGCATTAAGGTATTCGGGGTAGTCGAAGCCATCGAGCAGGAAGTTCGGCCACTGTTCCTCGGGCGGAAGGTTGTCGCGCGTGAACGTGTCGATATGCGCTGACGGTCCAAGCATTCTGCGGCTGTCCCCTAGATGCTCGTTGCCACGGTCTTGTCGCCGTGCGTGTGTTTGAATACGCAACTTGCGGGGAGGCTTTGCGCCGACGCCGGGCTGGTCATCCGGCATATGCGGCAGCACCCGGCGCGATCGAATATGCGACCGGCATTTGGCACAGCGAGACCTCCCACGCTCTCGACTGACGATTGAGAATTGCACCAGACCAAATTTATTTCAAGCCTAAAGTTTTTAGCCATGCCCGAGCGTTGGTGCACAAATGCGGCATGTTCGGCATCTTCGGCAAGCTCTTTGGAAAACACCGTTTTTCGCCGAACGTCTCGCCGTCGAAAACCTGGGAAGGCCTGATCGGCACGCCCTTCTCGCCGCTGCAGGCGGCGGCCGTGGCCTTCGTCGCCTGCTCGATGGGATTTCTTGGCGGGTTGGTCGCCTCGGCCATCAAGCGCGACCAGGGCGTCAAGGACTGGGGCCATCTGATCGAAGGCCATGGCGGCATGA
>NZ_RZQY01000314.1:0-6735 GCF_003998575.1 Mesorhizobium sp. M7A.F.Ca.CA.001.10.2.1
GCACACCGGCGCTCGAACTCCAGCGCACGGATGCAAGACGATGACCGCCGCGCCGCTCGTCTCCGTCCTGTTGCCGGTCTACAATGCCGGCCCCTATCTCGCCGCCGCGCTGGGAAGCGTCCTGCGGCAGGATCACAGTCGCCTGGAGATCATCGCGATCGATGACGGCTCGACCGACAATTCGCTCGAGATACTCGAGCGATGCCAAAAGGCCGATAGCCGCATTTCGATCGTCTCGCGCGAAAACCGCGGCCTCGTCGCGACGCTCAACGAAGGGCTGGCGCTCGCCCGGGGCGAACTGGTCGCACGGATGGATGCCGACGACGTCGCCTATCCCTGGCGTCTGTCGCGCCAGGTGGCGCTGTTCGAGCGGCGGCCCGAACTGGGCTTCTGCGGCGCCGGCGTCGACATGTTGATCCGCGGCCGCATCGCCATCGGCAGGCCCGATCCGGTGTTCAAATTCGGCCGCATCCCTGTATTGGCGATGTTCTTCACGATCTTCATGCACCCGACGGTCGTCTACAACAGGAAGGTCATCGACGACAGCGTTCTCCACTACGACCCGATCTACAGGCACGCCGAGGATTTCGATCTTTTCAGGCGGCTGGCCGGCCGTTACCCGGCAGCCATGATGCCCGAAAACCTGGTCGTCTACCGCGTCCATGAGGCAAGCGTGACCAGCCGGCACGTCAAGGAGATGCGCAGGACGCATTTGCGCATCGTGGCCGAGAACCTTGAGCGCGAGGGCCTGGCGCAGGCCACGCGGGACCTGCGCGACATCGGCGATGCGGTCAGCCACGACACGGTCGCCCGTGCGGCCAGCTTCATCGTCGCGCTGGAGGAGGAAATCCGCTCGCTGCCGGCGGCGACGCGGCCGAGCTTCGAGGCTGGCGCGCTGAACCTGTTCTATTTCCTCTACCAGCTCGTCGCCGACGAAAAGCAGCCGGCGCTGACGCATGAATTGCTGACGCGGACCGCGAAATGGAACGCCATCCGGCGCCGCGAGCAATATGCGCTGCGGCCCGGCGCCTGGGCGCCCTGGCTCAGCCTCGCCTCGCTGTCGGCCGCCAGACAAGCCGATGCCATGGCGTACTTCTTCAAATCCGCGCCCGCCGCGGCGGTTCTGGCGTCTCATCGGTTGAGTTAAAGGCATGATCGTCAAAGCCCACCAAGCTCTGCAGCGCGATCGTTCGACGGCGCTTGACCCTGCCCCGACCGGTCGCGGCCGTGACCGATCGGCGCCGGAAGTCAGCTTCATCATCTGCACCCGCAACCGCGTCGCGGTGCTCGATGCCTGCATCAAGTCGGTGCAAGCCGCTTGCCGCGCACATGCCGGATTCGCCGCCGAACTCGTGGTCGTCGACAACGGTTCGAGCGACCGCACGGCCGAACGCCTGGCCAGCATCGCCGCTGCATCGGACATTCCGTTCACGCCCGTCTGCGAGCCGCGCCCCGGACTGGCGGCCGCGCGAAACGCCGGGCTGCGGCGCGCGCGCGGCCGTGTGCTGGTCTTCGTCGACGATGACTGCGCGGTCCATCGCGACTATCTGCGCGATCTGGAGCGACACTATGCGTCCGGGGAACAATGGCTCATCCGGGGCGGACGTGTCGAGCTTGGCGATGCCAGGGATTTGCCGTTCACCATCAAGCGGTCGTGGGCGCGCGAGCGGCTGACGCCGGATGTTCATCCCGGCGGTTTCGTGCTGGGCTGCAACATGACGATGCACCGCGATGTCGCGGCCCGCATCGGCTATTTCGACGAACGCTTCGGCGCCGGCGGACCATTGCGGTCGGCAGAGGATACCGATTACCTCGTGCGCGCGATGCTGCTCGGCATCGCGGTCGAGTATGTGCCTGATATGACGATATTCCATCATCACGGCCGGCGGGATCGCAAAGCCATCGAAAAGCTGCACCGCGACTACAGCCTGGGCAATGGCGGGCTCTGCCTGAAGCATGTTCGCCACGCGCCCTGGCTGCTTCGCCATTTCTACTGGGCCGCAAGAGGGGCTATCAGGGAATTGGCGGGAGGACCCGCCTTCGATCGTGAACTCAACCTGCCGCACTGGCCGATCGTCGCCATGAATTTGCTCGGCGCGGCCAGGTTCGCGGTTCTCCTGCTGGCCAGACGGCCGCGGGCCGAGCCGGTGCGGCAAGATCAGCAAGCCAATGCCCAGGCGAGGTGAAACGCTATAATGCCGATGCTGCCGCCAAGCCTGCCGATGCTGTTCCGGGCGTTCGGAAAGCGGCAACTGCGCCTGCTTCCGGCGGTGGTGGTACTCGGCCTGGTCAGCGCCGTCCTCGAAGGGTTCGGCATTGGCCTGATCATCCCGTTGCTGGGCATCATCATGGGACATGGGGATGCGGCCGGCATGGACGGCTTCTCCGCTGCCCTCCAGCATGTCGGATCGGGCCTGAGCGAGCGCGACCGGCTTGTGGTCATTTCGGTCGCCATCCTCGGCTCGATCGTCCTGAAGAACGTCTTCGCCTTCGCCAACACGCTGCTGACGACCTTCATCTCCGGCAAGGCAAGCCATTCCATCCGCAGCGCCTTGTCGGAGCAGCTGTTGCGGGTCGGCTACCCGTTCTTCCTGCGGCAAAGCCCCGGACGCCTGCTCAACATCATCTCCAACGAATCCTGGCGGGCCTCCGATGCGATCCAGATCATGCTGTCGGCCATCGTCAGCGCATCGGCCGCCATCATCCTCCTGGCTTTCCTGTTGTTGCTTTCGTGGCGCATGACGCTTCTGGTCACGCTCGGACTGGCGCTCGTCCAGATCGCGCACGCCATCCTTTCGGCCAATCTGAAGGAGCCCAGCCGCAGCGTCGCTTCGCGCAACGGCCACCTCGCCTCGCAGATGCTTCACCTTGTGCATGCCGGACGGCTGATCCGCATCTTCGGGCAGGAGAACCGGGAGAAGGCGATCTTCGACACGGCGTCCGATGCGGTTCGCCGCGCCTCCTTCGCGCTGCTCGTGCGCCAGGGAGCGCTGCCGCCGTTGACGGAGGTTCTCCACGCCATGCTGTTCCTGGCGGTGGTGATCGGCGCCTGGCTGGCGCAGGTGAGTTTCCCGCTGATCATCGCCTTCGTCATCCTGCTCTACAGGCTGCAGCCGCACATGCGGGCCCTCCAGGGGTCGTGGAGCCAGCTGCAGGGCCTGAGCGGATCGCTCGAAGAGGTGACATGGCTGCTGGATCCCACCGGCAAGCCGCAACCGCCGCAAGGCGACGGGCCGTTCCACGGCCTGCGCCAGGGCATCAAGTTCGACGATGTGACGTTCACCTATTCCGGCACGGACCGGCGCGAGGTGGTGCTGCATGCGGCGACAATCGAAATCCGCGGTGGCCGCTCGACGGCGCTGATCGGCCGCTCGGGCGCCGGCAAGACGACGATCGTCAATCTCCTGTGCCGCTTCGTCGAACCGGACGCCGGCAGCATCCTCGTCGATGGATCGCCGCTCGACGGGATCGACGCCGGCCAGTGGCGCCGGCACATCGCCCTGGCCAGCCAGGAGCTGGAACTGGTCGACGGCAGCATTTTTGAAAACATAACCTACGGCCAGGATGCCGCGACTGCCGGCGACGCCGAGGCCGCCGCAAGACTGGCCGAAGCGCATGAATTCATCGAAAGGCTGCCTCAGGGCTACGAGACCCTGGTTGGCTACAGGGGCATCAACCTGTCGGCGGGACAGAGGCAGCGGATCGCCTTGGCCAGAGCTCTTGTCCGCGATCCCGACCTCCTCATCCTGGACGAAGCCACCAATGCGGTGGACGGGCTGTCGGAAGCGGCCATCGTCGAGACCCTGAAGTCGAGAGCCGGCCGCCGCACGACCATCGTCATCAGCCATCACCACAGCACCATCTCGTTCTGCGACGACGTGGTCATCCTGAGCGGCGGCCGCGTGAAAAAGCAGGCCCCTTTCGGCGCCCTGGCCTCGCTCAGCATGGACGAACTCTACCAGCACGAACCGCTCGACTGAAAGGCACCGGGCCGGCCCGCGACCGCTTCCCGGGCGTGTCTGCAGCCTCCGGCTGGCGGGTCGTCGCAAGCGTTCGAATCAGAAGCCCGGGGAAGTGCCGCTGGCACCTTCCGTGATCGCACCAATGCCGTGCGGAGCCGAGGCGCGCTACCTTGTCTGTGCGGCGGACCTGTCGATCCGCCTGGCCGGTGCCCCATTGGGCTTACTCTCCGGGTGAGGTGCCGGCCTCCCAAGCACAAAAACAAAGACCTGAGCGCCTGAAGCGCTTCAGGCGCGACACGCTTTACGAAGCGGCGCCGACATTCCTGCGCATGCGCCGCCTGCCCGTCGTCCGTGCTTTCTTCGCCATCGCCCCGGCTATCTCGACCACGCCGTTCTCGGGCGGCCTGCCATTGGTGGCCTTGTGGAGCCGCTCGTAGGGCAGCAATTCCTTGATCCGGGCATTGAGCGAGGCGATCTCGGCTTTGAGGTCCTCGCATTCCTGCCTCTGCACGTCGAACTGTATCTGCTCGGATGCCTGTTGCAGCGTCAGTTGAGAAAGGTTGGCGTTCACCTTGGAAAGACTCATCTTGTCGCTTTCGCTCTCCTGGCTCAGCGCGGACAATCTTTCATCTGCGATCTTCTTTTCGGCCAGGGCATCGTTGAGCTCGCTCTTGAGCCTGGCGACCTCGCCTGCGGCTTCGCTGTTTTCGGACGAGGTTTGCTCCAGCCGCGATTGCAGGTTCTGTATCTCCGAGCTCAGCCCGCGCATTTCCGCCTGGCGGCGAGCCAGTTCGGCTTCCTTGTCGCCTTCCATCATGCGGGCCGCTTCGGTCGTTTCCGACAGTTTCGCCTGTGCGGCCTCGAGCGACTTCTGCAGCCGCATCTCCTCTTTCTCACTCTTGCCGAGCGCCGCCAGCAGCTCCGCCAGTCGCGCTGCTTCGCTGGCATGGATCGTCGACAGCTCGTCGAGCCTGTGGCGCGCCTGCGATTCCCGCTTCAGCGCCTTGTCGAGTTCGATCGACAGGTTGACGTGCTTTTCGCGCAGCATCTTGCTTTCGCGCAAGCGCCTGTTGGCCTCCACCGTCCTGGCGGTCAGCCGCTTGGCGATGTCGCCGAACTCCGCTTCGCGTTTGGCGCTCGAATTGGCTGTCTCCACCAGTTCCAGCCTGACCGCGGCCAGTGCCGCACGCAGCGTCTCCCGGTCCTGGACCAGGCTTGTCTCGCGCTGCTGCAGCGCTTCGAAAGCGCCGTCGCGCTCGCGCAGTTTTTTCACCGCATCGTGCAGCTTTTCCGACAGCGCCCTCTGTTCGGCGGCCAGGGCGGCATTGGCAACCTCCAGCTCGTTGGCGCGCAGGATGTCGCTGTGCAGGATGTTGAGGAATTCGCGCGTCAGATGGTGTGAGGTGCCGATCTCCGACAGCTTGTCGTTGATCTCCTCCAGATAGTCCCTGGCATCATGGAAGAGACCCTCGAAGGCGCTCAATGCGGCCAGCCGGGTCTGTGTATGGGCAGTCAGCCGTGGCGCGGTTTCGGAACTGTCCGCACCCTCGGCATTCCCTGCATTGTCGTCATTTGCCGCGTCGGCCTGGGGTGGCCCGCCATCGGCTGCCGCCTGGGCATCCGGCACATCGTCGCCCTCCGGCGGCGCCAGGTCGTCGGCGTCGAGACTTGCATCCAGCGCGTCCGCCAAATCGATCTGCAGGTCCTGGATCGCTTTATCCACGTCTTCAGCACGCTTGATCAGGCCTCTGAAGTTCATCACCAAACTCCCCTTACGCATACCTCTCTTCGCACTTAACGAATTGCTAATATAGCTTTACATCCGCGGCTTGCGCAGGGGAAGCCCCGTCGGCACAAAGGTAAATTTGGGACATTTGGGGGCTGGAATAGCCCGAACAACCAATGCCGCAGCCGGGAAGAGCCGGATTCCTCTGACGGTGTGGAGGTCTGAAGGACGGCAAGACCGTGGCCGCTCAGAAGAGCCCGCGCGAGACCTCAAGGGCAGCGGAGAAGCTCGCCTGATCTCTTGGCAGGCGCAAGATCACTATCGCAGGGCCGGGCCGAGTGCTCTAACCCAAACGGTCTCAGCTGCTTTTCGGGACTGGTACCAACTGGATCGGAGGTCGCTCGCCGGACGCGTTGCCCAGCGCGATGGCGACCCGGTCGCGCCCATTACCCTTGGCTTCGTAGAGCGCGTGATCCGCGGCATTGGTCAATTCGGCCCAGCCCACGCCATGCTCGGGGTAGGCGGCGACCCCGAACGAGGCTGTAACGGTGCCCAGCGTTCGGCCGCGATGCGTCAAATGAAGCTTCCTGATTGCCTGGCGCAGCGCTTCCGCCCGCTCGGCACCTTCCTGGACCGAGCTTCCCGGCATGACCAGGGCAAACTCCTCGCCGCCGTAGCGCGACACGACATCGCTATCCCTGGCGTGCTCGATCAAGGTGGCGGCGACCTGCTTCAGGACGAGATCGCCGGCTTCGTGGCCGAACGTATCGTTGAACTGCTTGAAATGGTCGACATCGAGCATGATGACCACCAGCGGCTGGCCCGAGCGTTCCATCCGGCGCAGTTCGCGGCTGCTCGTCTCCTCGAGATATCGCCGGTTGAACAGACTGGTGTTCGGATCGCGGATCGACTGCTGCCGCAGCGTTTCGCGCAGGCGCAGATTGGCCAGCGCCAGCGCCAGCGTGTCGACGACGCCGCGCAGGATCTGCTGTCTTTCAGCCAGCCATTGCGGCTTCTCGGCCGCATTCGGTTCGCACAGATGAAGGA
>NZ_RZQY01000315.1:0-6708 GCF_003998575.1 Mesorhizobium sp. M7A.F.Ca.CA.001.10.2.1
CCTCTTACGTCGACAATGCTCACGACAAGGTGGTGGAGCAGAAGGGCAGCGGCATCGATAAAGTCCTCGCCTCTGTGAGTTTCGCCCTATCGGCTGGCTCGCACATCGAACAACTCGCGACCAGCAAGGCGTCCAGCAAGGCCGCGATCGACCTGACGGGCAATGAGTTCGCTCAAACCGTCAAAGGCAACGCCGGCGCCAACAAGATCGACGGCGGCGGTGGAGCCGATACTTTGACCGGCGGCCGCGGCAGTGATGTCTTCGTTTTCAGTACCGCTCTTGGCGACGGAAATGTCGACAGGATCACTGATTTCAACAAAGCCCAGGACAAAATCCACCTCGATCATTCCATCTTTGCCGGTCTCGATCAGGGGGGCCTCTCGTCGGACGCTTTCTTTGCCGGCAAAGCCGCGCATGACAGTTCCGATCACATTGTCTACAACAGTTCGACGGGAGCTCTTTCTTTCGACAGCGACGGCGTCGGAGGCGCAAACCAGATCCATTTCGCGAGCCTCTCTCCGCATCTGTCGATTACCGCATCGTCTTTCCTGGTCACCTGAACCAGCCCAGCGAAGAAATGCTCTAAGAAGTCGGCGAGGCCCCTGGCCTCGCCGACAGATGTTCCGGATGAGTGGACCAACAGCTGACGTGCCGGTTCCGTCCTGAAGACCGGCCACGCAGGCCGAGGGCCGACTTGACGGCCCAGCGCAACCACGCGTCAAAGATTTTTTGCCATCAGCGAACCGCGGAGCTCAGGCACCGCGCCGCCGCAATTGGACACTCGAAAACCTTGGACAACCAAGGTGATGCAGACCAGCCACCCGTACCGGCTCAGGCAAGCACCGCGCTCATCCCGCAAGACACGAGTCGCATGAACGCTCCGGCAATCGCGAGGGAATCTCGCCTCGCTGGTCGCTACCCTTCCAAACATCCCTTGTGTCATTCAAACGGACGAGGACAGGCACCTGGTGTCCCCCTAGCGTGCACTCGGGCGGCATGCGCTCAGAGGTGATGAAACCGGGCCATGGCAGCATCGAGAGCCAATCGGCCATGTGCGCTTGGGAGAGGCAGATGAACCCGCACCTGGTCTGCGTGGGAGGCGAGGATCACGCCTTGAGAGTTCCCTTCCTCATCGCGCTGCGAGAGAAAGGCTTTCGCGTTACGGCGGTCTCGAGCGGTTCTCCCGTACCGTTTCTTCGGCATGACATTTCGCATCACAGGTTCTCCTTCGACCGCTTTGCAAGCGGAGGCGGGGAATGGCGCACTCTCCGAACGATGCGCCGCTTGATGCAGGAGCTTCAGCCTGACATCATCCAGAGCTTCGACACCAAGCCAAATCTGTTGACGCCCCTTTCGGTACGGGGAACTGTTCCGGTCATTCGCACCATCAACGGACTGGGGTGGACGTTCTCATCGCTGGAGCCTCGAGCCCTGGCCTTGCGCCCGGTCTATTGCGCACTGCAATGGCTTGCGTCTTCCTGGACGGCAGCGACCGTATTCCAAAATCGCGACGACCAACTGTTCTTCGAGCGCTTTCGGCTGATCGGCCGCGGAAGTTCGCGACTGATACGCAGTTCCGGAATCGATGTCGATGCGTTCGCAACGGTGCGCCATCTCGGGTCCTCAGCAACGAAGATGCGAAAGGACCTCGGCCTTCAGTCCGCCGAAGTGGTGATCTTCGTCGGCCGTTTGACGCGCCAGAAAGGCGTGGCGACCCTTCTCAATGCGATCCCTCGCATCCTGTCCGCAAGGCCCGCGGCGCGGTTTGTGCTCGTCGGCCCACGAGAATCCGAGGGCTCATTCGCAATCGACAAATCGGAGCTCGATCGGCATGCACCTCATGTGCTGGCCTTGGGTCCACGACGCGATGTCGCCGATCTCCTTGGCATGGCCGATGTATTCGCCTTTCCCACTCAGTATCGTGAGGGGGTTCCGCGTGTATTGCTGGAGGCGGGGCTGGCGGGACTGCCCATCGTGGCCTCAAGGATGCCAGGCTGCAGCGACATCGTCGAAGACGGATGGAATGGCTACCTGGTTGCGCCGCATGATGCCGATGCCCTCGCCTCGCGAACGATAGACTTGCTGTCCGACCGCGCGGCGGCCAAGGCGATGGGCGCCCGTTCTGTTGAACTTGTCCGGAGGCAATTTGCCCTGCCACTGGTGGTCGACCAGTACTGCGATCTTTACGACAACACACTCCGCGCGGGGCACATGCGACCGCTCCCTGCCGTTGGGCTTGGAGGCGGCCTCGCAAATCACCGAGGCGGGGCACATCAATGATCCGGGACGCCTTGCTCGCCCTGGGAGTTGCGATGTCTTATGCGACGCAACTGGGTGTTCCGGGATTGCCGCTCGGCTATGGCGAATTGTTCATCGCGATCTGGATCGTTCTGGCGATTGGACGAATACTCGCCGGCGGTCGTCTCCAGGTCACGCCCGCTTTTGTCCAGCTTGCGAGCTTCTGGCTGATCTTGTCGCTGGCTTTGGGAATCGGCACGATCGTCGGCTACCTGACCACCGTCCTTTACCTGACCGGGCTGGTACATGACGTTATGGCCTATGTGTTGCTGGCAAGCTTCACATGCTTGGCGGCCGCGGAGCCCGACGCCGATCGTCACCTTCGCCGCAGTGCGTGGTGGGTGATCGCCATCGCCAACGGGAGCTTCGTAATTCAGCTGGGACTGGCATTTGGGGTAGCCCACCAGTCCGGCGTCGATCCCTGGTTCTGGGACAGGTTCCGTGGCTGGTCCGAGAACCCGAACCAACTTGCGCTCTATTGCGCGCTTTTTGGCCCACTGGCTTTGCATCTTGCTACGACCACCCGCAACCCATGGGCTCGTTTGCTTGCATTCTCATGCCTGCTCCTGACCTTCTATGTCGGCCGGCTGACGAAGAGCGACACCTATCTCTACACCAGCATCCTGAGCTGCCTCATCTTTATCGGATTGCGGCTTCGTGCATGGATAGCAACGAGTGGCCGCGCCAGCATGCCCCGCATGGCGGCAATTCTGCTGTTGGCGGGTTCCTTGCCTCTAGCGCTTGCAATGACGCCGTACGCGCTCACCGAAGAGACCAGCGTCGCCAATTTTGCCAAGAACCTCACCAAAGACGAAGGCGGGGAAGGGACCATCGAAACGTTCGAACTCCGGCTCTATTTGTGGCAGGAGGCCGTGGAAAAAGGATTGAAATCCGGGTCGCTGGGACTGGGTCCTGGTCCTCACCTCGAGCGGCCGCCCGTCGCCGACCGTCAATTTCTGCAGCGACCTTTCGAAGCGCACAATACCGTTCTCGACCTTTACCTGCAGGGCGGATTGCTCGCCGTCATCGCGTTGGTCTGGATCGGGGGAGCCGCCATGTCCTTCGCCTGGCGAGGAGGATTCGACGCCCTGCTGGTGCTTGGTGTCTCGACGATAATCTTCAGCATGCCTCACCTGATCATCCGCCATCCAATCGTGTGGTTTTCGCTGGCTTTCTGCCTCGTTGCCGGAAATCCGACCGCACTTCGGCGGCAGCTTGCTGAACCGAGGGTGTCCTAATGTGTGGGATCGCGGGAATTCTATTGGCTTCCGACGCCGCGGACATAAAGCCGCTCGGAGCGATCGGGCGGATGACTGCATCGCTGCGTCACCGGGGGCCGGACGGCCAAGGGCTCTGGATCGACCGCGAAGCTGGAATCGCACTGGGCCACAGGCGGTTGGCAATTGTCGATCTGTCAGCCGCCGGGCACCAGCCGATGCATTCCGCCAGCGGTCGGTACGTGATCACCTTCAACGGTGAGATATACAATTTTCGCGATTTGCGTTGCGAACTCGAGAGTGCGGGCCAAACCTTTCAAGGCGCCAGCGACACCGAAGTGATGCTGTGCGCAATCGAGCATTGGGGGCTTGAGGCCGCCCTCAATCGCTTTGCCGGGATGTTCGTCTTCGCATTGTGGGATCTCAAGACAAGAACCCTGCATCTGGCCCGCGACAGAATGGGCAAAAAGCCCCTCTATGTCGCATCGATCCGAGATGCGCTGGTTTTCGCCTCTGAGCTGAAGGCGATCAATTGCTTTCCGGGCTTTTCTCCCGACCTTGATCTTGATGCCGCCGCGGCAATGCTTTCGACGGGATGGGTGCCGGACCATCGCTGTATCTGGCGAAGCGTGTTCAAACTGCCGCCTGGTTCTGTCCTTTCCGTCACGGCGGCGACTTTTGCCGAAGACCGCAGCGCGGACCGTCTTTCCCGATGCGTTCACCGCTGGTGGTCGCTGGCTGACGTCGCTGCCGATGGGCGACGGAACCCCGTCATCGGCACGGACGAAGACCTCATTGACGAACTGGACAACCGGCTTCGGCTGGCTGTGCGGGAACGCATGATCGCCGACGTGCCTCTGGGCGGCTTCCTGTCGGGGGGCATCGACAGCTCAGCCGTGATCGCCTTGATGCAGGCCCAATCCTGCAAGCCGGTTCGCAGCTTCACGATCTCGTTCGCAGAGGGCGGCTTTGATGAAGCTCCATATGCAGCGGCCGTTGCCCGTCATCTGGGTACCGACCACTCCGAACTTCACCTCTCGCCAAGCGCCGCACGTGACGTCATTCCCGAGTTGCCCCAGGTCTGGGATGAACCCTTCGCCGATGAATCACAAATACCGACCTTACTCGTTGCCAGGCTCGCTCGTCAGCACGTCACCGTAGCGCTGTCGGGCGACGGTGGTGACGAGTGCTTCGCAGGATACGGGCGCCACTTTATGGCGGAGCGGCTGAAACGGCACCTGCGCCTGCCCCGACAACTGCGCCGAACCTTGGCGGCAGGAGCAGGTTTTTTCGCACGCGCCGGACGTGACGATGTCGTTGGCAAACTGCCGCTCTCTGCGAGCGCGAGGCATTTTATCCGGAGCGACCGAATGGAACGCCTCGCCCGGCTGCTCACGGCATCGAATGAAGACGAATTGTTTCAGCGGCTGGCGCGGCCACAGGCTGAAAACCTGGGATATCAGCGGCCGACCGAACCAACCTACGGCTACGGCGATCCGCCGCTTGACGACCTGCTCTCCCGTCTTCTCTACGATGACATGGCGGGCTACTTGCCTGGCGACATCTTGGTGAAGCTGGACCGTGCCACCATGGCCAACAGCCTTGAGGGTCGGTGTCCTCTCCTTGACCACCGCGTTGTCGAATTCTCCTGGCGGCTGCCATCCAACATGAAAGTTCGTGATGGCGCCGGCAAATGGATCCTTCGCCAATTGCTACGCCGCTATCTCCCGCAGCACCTGATCGAGCGTCCGAAACAAGGCTTCGATGTCCCTATTGCTGGATGGCTGCGGGGTCCGCTGCGCAACTGGGCCACCGATCTTCTCGCCGACATGCGAACCGAAAGCAGTGACGTATTGGACACCGCGAAGATCGACGCCTGCTGGCGCGATCACATTGATGGCCAGAACCGCTCCCGCGAATTGTGGTCCGCGTTGATGTTCCAGGCCTGGCGGAGCAAGGCCAATCGGCAAGCACAGCAAACCGGCCCAACTCATGAACTCGACCTGGCAGGAGTGTAAGATGGTAGGTTCCGCAATCAGCCCGATCCAGCTGCCACGGGTCAATCAACTGCCAGCACCGGTTCTCGAAGGCAGAGTGCACGTGCGGTCATTGCGTGAATATGTCGAGCCGCCCACCGCGTCGCGCCAACTCTTCGTGATTTTGGCAAGGAGAAAATGGTCTATTATTGCTTTCGCTGTGTTGGGCGGCTTGTTGGCGGGGTTGCTGGGAAGCCTTCGACCAGTTCTCTATGAGTCAACAACCCAGCTTATCGTCGACGCCCCCTCGCGCGGTTCACTGCCCGTCGGCGCCCCGTCTTCGCAGGACCTCGTTGATTCAAGCATAGATGACCACATCACGATGCTATCGTCGCAAGATCACCTGCGCCGGGTCATGGCGGCACTACGCAAGACAGGTGCGGCGGAAACCGGACAGGACAATTCCGCTAGCAGGAATTCCCGGCTTGAACCGTCTGCCACCCCTCCCCCAAGGACACGCTCACTTGCCGGCGGTCTACTGGACCGGCTGTGGCCAGGGGCGGACCAGGCAGCCAACAGTCCACAAGCCGAGGATGCCTCCGAGTTGAGAGCTTTGCGGCGAGGCATGCGGGTCGGGCAGGAGCTGCGATCGAGAGTGATCTCCGTCGCTTTCGCCGATGACAGCCCCGCGCGGGCGGCGCTCGTGGCCAACACATTCGCTCAGGTTTATGTCGACACCCTAACGAAGAAAAGGCAGGCATCCGACCAGCAAGAGCTCGATGCAATCACCGCCAGTCTGCCCGGGCTGCAAAATGATCTGCAGGCAGCGGCTGACCGCCTTGAGAAATATCGGCTGAGTCACGGAGCCATCGACCAAGGCTCGGCGGACAATGCAGCCAGGGAACGGGCCGACCTCAGCCAGCAATTGTCGATGTCAAAGGCGGATCTCGCCGCCGTGGAATCTCGGCTACGGTACGTCCAGCAGCTTCGAGAGCAAGGGGCCACTCTCATCGCCCTGGCCGAAGCTATTGGCGCGCCTGAGCTTGCCGACCTTGCGGCTCGACAGGCTCTCGCGCCGGCAGACCAGGAACTCAGAGCCACGACGCAAAGCAAGATCGAACAAGGCGTCGACAAGATTGCTGCCGATGCAAACATTTTCCGTGCACAGATCGCCGCTCTCGAAAGCCGAAAGAACATCCTTGATGCGCTCATGGCCG
>NZ_RZQY01000316.1:0-6647 GCF_003998575.1 Mesorhizobium sp. M7A.F.Ca.CA.001.10.2.1
AGATCGGTGGGAGGAGCTGTCGCGAAGCGGTCGAAAAGATCGCCGACATGGCCGGTGTGCCGATGCCGGTTCGCGATGCGCAGGAGGAGCGGCGCGAAAAGGAACGCGCCAGCCTGACAGACGTCATGGAGATGGCCACCACCTTCTTCCAGGAACGGCTGCAGGGGCCGGAAGGCGCCAAGGCGCGTGCCTATCTGCGCGACCGCGGACTGACGCCGGCGACGCAGCAATCGTTCCGGCTCGGTTTTGCGCCCGACAGCCGCAATGCGCTGAAGGAGCATCTCGCCGCCAAGGGCGTGCCCAAGGCCGACATCGAGGCTTGTGGACTGGTACGCCACGGCGACGACATCCCGGTTTCCTATGACTGGTTCCGTGACCGCATCATGTTCCCGATTCCGGATTCCCGGGGCAAGATCATCGCCTTCGGCGGCCGTGCTTTGCAGCCGGACGCGCTGGCCAAATACATGAACTCGCCTGACACCGAGCTCTTCCACAAGGGCAACGTACTCTATAATTTCGCCCGCGCCCGCAAGGCCTTGGCCAAGGGCGGCACGGTCATCGCCGTCGAAGGCTATATGGACGTGATCGCGCTGGCGCAGGCCGGCTTCGAGAATGTCGTGGCGCCGCTCGGCACCGCGCTTACCGAGAACCAGCTCGAACTGCTCTGGCGCATGGCGCCGGAGCCGATGCTGTGCTTCGACGGCGACAAGGCCGGGCTGAAGGCAGCGTGGCGGGCCGCCGACATGGCGCTGCCATCTGTGCAGGCCGGCCGTTCGGCGCGCTTCGCGCTGCTGCCGGAAGGCAAGGATCCCGACGATCTGGTCAAGGCCGAAGGACCGGATGCGTTTCGTCGCGTGCTGGCCGAGGCGCGGCCGCTGGTCGACCTTTTGTGGATGCGTGAGACGGCGGGCGGCGTCTTCGATACGCCGGAGCGGCGGGCCGAACTCGAGAAGACGCTGCGCGAGCTGACCAGCCGCATCCGCGACGAAAGCCTGCGCTACCACTACCAGCAGGAGATGCGCGAGCGTGTGCTGAGCTTCTTCGGCTCGCAGCGCAGTGGGCGTCAAGGTCGGCAGGACTGGAAACAGGGCCAGGGCAAGACGGCCGCGCCCGGCGGGCAGTTCGCCAAAGGCGGTGGCGGCCGCATTGCGATCACCGAAAGCCTCGGCCAGTCGGCTTTGGTCAAACGCGGCGGCGAGGGGATGTCGGTGCGCGAGGCGACGATCATCGTGGCGTTGATCAACCATCCGGCGCTGATCGACGAGAATTTCGCCCATATCGAGTTCCTCGATCTCGCCAACTCCGACCTGAGGCGGCTGCATGCGGCAATCCTCGATGCGATGGCGCATGACATGGCCAATGACCGTCAGGCGGTGATTGCGACGATCGAACGCGCCGGCTGTGCCGATATCTGGGAGCGGGCCGTCGGGCTGATCCGGCGGATGCGGCAATGGCCGGCGCTGGAGACCGCCGCCCTTGAAGATGCCCGCGATGCTTTCAGCCAGGCGCTGCACTTGCAGCGCAGCGCGCGCACCTTACATAAGGAGCTGAAACAGGCGGAAGCGGCGCTCGCCACCGATCCCACAGACGAAAACTACCGGCATCTGATCGAAATTCAGGCGCAATTCCAGGATGTGCAGGCCACGGAAGCGCTGATCGAAGGGTTTGGCGTCTCCTCGGGCAGGGCTGGGCGAGCTTAGTTGGAAGCGAGTGAATTGAGAAAGCGTCGTTGCGCGTCCAAATGGCGCGTAACGGGCTAAGTCGGGTAATTGATTCGCTTTTTTCATGCGAATCATGCGAGAGGCGCTTGACCTTCTGGCAGATTGGCGGAATCAGGACGATTCGAAACGTTAACCCGAACCCGCGTCGACGGGAAATAAGCGATGTGAGGTACTGGTCACTGGACAGGCAGCCCGCCTGCCACAGATATCAGGGTTAATCTGGACTTAATGCATGTCGCCCAAAAGGGGAAACCCGATTTGGGCAACGACATACACCAAACGAAACGAGTTGATGCAGTTACTGGCCCGGTGAAGCGCGTTTCATAAGCGAGCGCACCCGATTTGACTGGTCCGACAGCTTACGCGGCTTTGAAGTTCGGCCGCTAGGAGAAGATAAAGACTATGGCGACAAAGGAAAAGGAAGAGGTCGAAACCGAACGCGAAGGCGCCACCGATGGCCCTCTGCTCGACCTTTCCGATGATGCTGTCAAGAAGATGATCAAGGCCGCCAAGAAGCGCGGCTATGTCACCATGGACGAGCTGAATTCGGTGCTGCCCTCAGAGGAAGTGACCTCCGAGCAGATCGAGGACACGATGGCGATGCTGTCCGACATGGGCATCAACGTGGTCGAGGACGACGAGCAGGGCGAGGAGCCCGAGGCCGCCGACACCGCGGCCGATGCCGAGGAAGACGCCAACGAGTTGGCTGAGCAGACCGGCACCGCGGTCGCCGCCACCACCACCAAGAAAGAACCGACCGATCGCACCGACGATCCGGTGCGCATGTATCTGCGCGAGATGGGCTCGGTCGAGCTGTTGTCGCGCGAGGGCGAAATTGCCATCGCCAAGCGCATCGAGGCCGGCCGCGAGACGATGATCGCGGGTCTGTGCGAAAGCCCGCTGACCTTCCAGGCCATCATCATCTGGCGCGACGAACTCAACGAATCCAAAATCCTGCTGCGTGAGATCATCGATCTCGAAGCCACCTATGCCGGCCCCGAGGCCAAACAGGCGCCGGTGGTCGAGCGCGTCGAGGAAGCCAAGGTCGAGGACAAGCCGCGCCGTTCGCGCGACGACGAAGACGACATCACGAATGTCGGCGCCGATACGCGCGGGCTGACGGATGACGACGACGAAGACGAGGACGAAGCGAGCCTGTCGCTGGCCGCGATGGAAGCGGAACTCCGCCCCCAGGTGATGGAGACGCTCGACGTTATCGCCGACACCTACAAAAAGCTGCGCAAGCTGCAGGACCAGCAGGTCGAGAACCGTCTGGCCGCCGCCGGCACGCTGTCGCCCAGCCAGGACCGCCGGCTGAAGGAGCTCAAGGACCAGCTGATCAAGGCGGTGAAGTCGCTGTCGCTCAACACGGCGCGCATCGAGGCGCTGGTCGAGCAACTCTACGACATCAACAAGCGCCTGGTGCAGAACGAAGGCAAGCTGCTCAGGCTGGCCGAAAGCTACGGCGTGCGCCGCGAAGAGTTCCTGAAGGAATATCAGGGTTCCGAGCTCGACCCGAACTGGACGCGCTCGATCGGCAATCTGACCTCGCGCGGCTGGAAGGAATTCACCAAGAACGAGAAGGATGCGATCAAGGACCTGCGCGCCGAGATCCAGAACCTCGCCACCGAAACGGCGATCTCGATCCTGGAATTCCGCAAGATCGTCAATCAGGTGCAGAAAGGCGAGCGCGAAGCGGCGATCGCCAAGAAGGAAATGGTCGAAGCCAATCTGCGCCTCGTCATCTCCATCGCCAAGAAATACACCAATCGCGGCCTGCAGTTCCTCGACCTGATCCAGGAAGGCAATATCGGCCTGATGAAGGCGGTCGACAAATTCGAATACCGCCGCGGCTACAAGTTCTCGACCTATGCGACGTGGTGGATCCGGCAGGCGATCACGCGTTCGATCGCCGATCAGGCGCGCACCATCCGTATTCCGGTGCACATGATCGAGACGATCAACAAGATCGTGCGCACCTCGCGCCAGATGCTGCACGAGATCGGCCGCGAACCGACGCCGGAAGAACTGGCCGAAAAGCTTGCCATGCCGCTCGAAAAGGTGCGCAAGGTCCTGAAGATCGCCAAGGAGCCGATCTCGCTCGAAACGCCGGTCGGCGACGAGGAGGATTCGCATCTGGGCGATTTCATCGAAGACAAGATGGCGATCCTGCCGATCGACGCGGCGATCCAGGCCAATCTGCGCGAGACCACCACGCGCGTGCTGGCCTCGCTGACGCCGCGCGAGGAGCGCGTGCTCAGAATGCGCTTCGGTATCGGCATGAACACCGACCACACGCTGGAAGAAGTCGGCCAGCAGTTCTCGGTCACCCGCGAGCGTATCCGCCAGATCGAAGCCAAGGCGCTGCGCAAGCTCAAGCACCCGAGCAGGTCGCGCAAGCTGCGCAGCTTCCTGGATAGCTGAGACTTACCGATGCAAAGAGTTCAAGGGCGCCAATGGCGCCCTTTTTTGTTGTGCGACGCACTCTTGCGGGCCAGGCCCTTCGGGAGGATAATTTCGGTGTCGGATGCATTTTCTGGGCGACAACCCGGATGCCCGCCCCGGCGAAGCCGCCGTGCTCCGTGGCCCCGGAGGGAGGTGTGCCATGACAAGCTACATCGTGCTGATGAACTGGACGGAGCAGGGTGCCAGGAACATACGCGAGTCACCGAAGCGGCTCGACGCCGCCAGGAGGCAACTGGGAGACATGGGCGGGTCGTTCAAAGCGTTCTACCTGACCATGGGCGAATACGATATGGTGGCTGTGGTCGAAGCGCCCGACGACGCGGTGCTGGCGCGCTTCTCGCTGATGCTGGCGGCAGCGGGCAATGTCAGGACGCGGACGCTGAAGGCCTTTCCCGAACTAGCCTACCGCGAGATCATCACCTCGCTCGGGTGAAGGAATCGGCAGGGTTTCTCGAACGTCGCTGGTTGGTGCCGGCCTGGTGGCGCTTTGCCGCAAGACGGGGCGCTTCGCCGTGATAGAATGCGGCCGGGGAGATCGCGATGAAGAAGGTTTCGATATTGGTCGCCAGCTTTGCCGCTTTGTCGCCGCTGCCGTTTTCCGCCGGCGCCAGTGCGCAAAAACCGGTCGGCATGGCCAATCCGGCATCCGTCCATTGTGGCGATATCGGCGGGCGCCTGGTGATCAGGAAGGACAAGGCCGGCAACGAATATGGGTTTTGCCGCTTGCCCAATGGGCGCCTTTGCGAGGAGTGGGCGCTGTTTCGCGACAACAAGTGCATCGGGCCGAAGGCGGCCATGCGCCGCAAGTGACACACCTGCCATCATAGGGTGAGATCATGTCCGAACCGCATTCCCATTCGCATCTGTGGCCCGGCGTGCCACTCGCGCTTGGCTCTGCCGCCCTGTTCGGGGCGACGCCGCCGCTCAGCAAGCTGCTGCTCAATGGCGTCAATCCCTTCATGCTGGCCGGCCTGCTCTATCTCGGTGCCGGTCTTGGGCTGGCTCTGTACCGCCTGCTTCGGGGCAGGCAGGCCGCGGCCGGGGAGGCGCAACTGACCGCTGGGGATGTTCCCTGGCTGGCGCTGGCGATCGGCATGGGCGGCGTTATCGCGCCGGTGCTGCTGATGTTCGGCTTGACCCTCAACACGGCGTCCAGTTCGGCGCTGCTGCTCAACCTGGAAGGGCTGGCGACGATGGCGATCGCCTGGCTCGTCTATCGCGAGAATGTCGACCGGCGCCTGCTTTTTGGCGCTTTCGCCATTCTGGCGGGTGCCATTCTTCTGTCGTGGCAAGGTGAGGGCGTCGCCTTCAACCGTGGCGCCCTGATGGTGGCAGGGGCTTGTCTGGCCTGGGGGATCGACAACAATTTCACGCGCAGGATCTCCGCCACCGACCCGGTGGTGATCGCCATGCTCAAAGGGCTGGTGGCGGGTGTCGTCAATGTCGGGCTGGCGCTTGCCGGCGGGGCCTTGTTTCCCCCGGCGTCGGTTATTGCAGCGACCGCCGCAGTCGGTTTCTTCGGCATCGGGGTCAGCCTGGTGATGTTCATCGTGGCGCTGCGTCATCTGGGCACCGCGCGGACAGGGGCCTATTACTCGCTCGCTCCCTTCATCGGCGCGTTGCTGGCAATCGCCATCCTGGGTGACGCCGTCACGCTCAAGCTGGCGGCCGCCGGAGTTCTGATGGGCGTTGGCCTGTGGCTGCATCTGTCGGAACGCCATGAGCACGAGCACGATCATGAGGAATTGGAGCACGAGCACAGCCATGTGCATGATGAGCACCACCAGCACCATCATGACGGGCCGGTGAGTGAGCCGCATTCGCACTGGCACCGGCATGCGCCGATGCGCCACCGGCATCCACATTATCCCGACCTGCACCACAGGCATGGCCACGGATAAATGCTGACCGTCTGGTACAACACTCGCTGCCCGGTCTGCGATGCCGGTATCGGCAGGCAGAAGCGGCGGCTGATCGAGGCGGTCAAGGCCGGGCGGATCGAGTTCCGAGACATCAATCTTGAACCGGCAGCGCTTACCGGACATGGCGCGTCGCTTGACGACATCCGCCGCCGGCTGCACGCCACCGATGCGGCGGGCAGGCTGCTGGTCGGCGCCGATGTCGCGATTGCCGTTTGGCAGGCAACGCCAGGCGAGGGCTGGCTGGCGATGGTGTTCGGCAATCCGTTTATCTTGCCGCTGACACGCTTTGCCTACGACCGCTTCGCCGATCTTCTCTATGCCTGGAACCGGCGCAAGGGTCGCTGGTAGCGGTTCGTCATTGATGACCGCAGGGCAAAAGGTCCGGAGGACATCTCCGGACCTTTTTCGTGTGAGCTATCGGCTGGCCGGCTCGCAGAGCGCGCCGACGATGCGGCGCACTATCGGCAGCACCAGCAGCAGCGTTGGAAACGCCACCAGCCAGGACAGGCCCCAGGCGGTCAGCCAGATGGACGGCAGC
>NZ_RZQY01000317.1:0-6633 GCF_003998575.1 Mesorhizobium sp. M7A.F.Ca.CA.001.10.2.1
CTGCTTGCCAGCCTGCCGCCGGGCATCTTGATCGCGCTGCTGCTTGCCCGGGGACAATTCTGGGGCAAGACCGTTCTCAACGGGCTGGTGCATCTCCCGCTGATCCTGCCGCCCGTGGTGACCGGCTACCTGCTGCTGCTGACCTTCGGCCGGCGCGGCCCGGCCGGCGCCTTCCTGGCAGAGCATTTCGGCATTGTCTTCTCCTTCCGCTGGACAGGTGCGGCGCTGGCCTGCGGCGTCATGGGCTTTCCCCTGATGGTGCGGGCGATCCGGCTGTCGATCGAGGCGGTGGACCGCAAGATGGAAGCGGCGGCGGGAACGCTCGGCGCCAATCCGCTCTGGGTGTTCGTCACCATCACGCTGCCCCTGATCCTGCCCGGGCTGATCGCCGGCGCCATCCTGGCCTTCGCCAAGGCGATGGGCGAGTTCGGCGCCACCATCACCTTCGTCTCCAACATTCCCAATGAGACGCAGACATTGCCGTCGGCGATCTACACCTTCACGCAGGTGCCGGGTGGCGATGAAGGGGCGCTCCGCCTGACGCTGATCTCCATCGTCATCTCCATGGCAGCACTTGTGGCTTCGGAGGTGCTGGCGCGGCGTGTCGGCCGGCGACTGGACATCGAATGAGCGTTCTCGTCGACATCAGTCATCGGCTGGGTGGTTTCGCCATCGACGCCCGCTTCGAAAGCGCCGGGCGGCTGACGGCGCTGTTCGGCGCGTCTGGGTCGGGCAAGACGACACTGATCAACATGATTGCCGGGCTGATCCGGCCCGACAGGGGACGCATCGAGGTCGACGGCCGTGTGCTGGTCGATACCGGTGCCGGCATTTTCGTGCCGAAGCACAAGCGCCGCATCGGCATGGTGTTCCAGGACGCACGGCTGTTTCCGCATTTGAGCGTTGCCGGCAATCTTCGCTACGGCCGCTGGTTCACGCCGCCGGCGGAGCGCTACGCCGATATCGATGCCGTCGTCGACCTGCTCGGCATCGGGCCGCTCATGAACAGGCGGCCGGCAAAGCTCTCGGGCGGCGAGAAACAGCGCGTGGCGATCGGCCGGGCATTGCTTGCCAGCCCCAGACTGCTGCTCATGGACGAACCGCTGGCCTCGCTCGACGAAGCGCGCAAGGCCGAAATCCTGCCCTATGTCGAAAGGCTGCGCGACGAGACGAAAATCCCGATCGTCTATGTCAGTCATTCGGTCGCCGAAGTGGCGAGGCTGGCCAGCGACGTGGTGATGCTGGCACAGGGCAATGTCGTTGCCAGCGGGCCGACCGAGGCGGTGATGCAAAGGCTCGACCTGTTGCCGGCAGAGGAGCGCGGCGAGGGGGGCGCCGTGCTGGACACCAGGGTGCTGCATCACGACGAGGCTTTCGGCATGACCGTGCTCGGCTCGGCCGCGGGCGAGCTCCGGGTGCCACAGCTGGCGATGAAGGCAGGTACGCCGGTGCGCATCCGTATTCGCGCCCGCGATGTGATGATCGCCACCGAAAAGCCGACGGGTCTCAGCGCGCTCAACATCCTGCCGGGGACCATTACCGCGATGAGCCCGGGCGAAGGGCCCGCGGTCGAGGTCGGTATCGACTGCAATGGCGCAACCGTGCTTGCCCGCATCACCGAACAGTCGCGGCAGGCGCTGAAGCTTCATCTTGGCGGCAAGGTTTTCGCGGTGATCAAGACGGTGAGCTTCGATCGGGCAAACACCGGCGCCGGCCTGCCCGCCGAGGCGGATGGATGATCCCGCTATGTCTTTTTGGAATAGCGGTTTCGCCAGGGAGCTTCTAGTATGAGGTTGGGTTGTGACCGCGGAGAGCAAAGATGCCGTCGCTGAGCTTGCGGATAAATCTCGATCCCGACGGGCGCGTCGGGCCGGGCAAGATCGAACTCCTGGAACAGATCGCCGCCTTCGGCTCCATCTCGGCCGCCGCTCGCGGCATGGAGATGTCCTATAAGCACGCCTGGGACCTGGTCGAGGACATGAACCGGGTGTTCGGCAAACCGCTGGTGGCGGCACAGACCGGCGGCCGCAAGGGCGGCGGCGCACAGTTGACGGCGGTCGGCCTGGCTGTGGTCAGCCGCTTCCGCGCCATCGAGCGCGCAGCCTCGGCCGCGGCGGCGGCGCATATGGAGGCATTGCAGGCGGAGATTGATGCTGGGTGAGGGCAGTAGGGCAGTAGGGCAGTAGGGCCTAATCCTCTGCGCTTGGCTTGCGAAGCAGGTAAGTGTCCATGATCCAGCCCTTTTTCCGGCGCGCTTCTTCACGGGTTCTCTCGATCTCGGTGCCGACATCACTGAGACGGCCAGAGATGAGAATCTCGTCTTCCGTTCCGAGATAGGCGCCCCAATGGATGACGACATCCTTGTCGGCCAGCGTGTTGAAGGCGCATTTGCCGTCCAGCAGGACGACCGCGCTGCCGGCATTGTCCGGCATGCCTTCCTCGGTCAGGCGGCGGCCGGTGGTGATGAGGACGGAATCGCCGATGCGGTTCAGCGCCATCTTGTGGCTGGCGGCAAGCGCCTGGACGGCGGTAATGCCGGGGATCACCTCAAGTTCGAACGCCACATTGCCTCGCTGGCTCACGCGCTCGAGGATGCGCAACGCGCTGTCGTAGAGCGAAGGATCGCCCCAGATCAGGAAGGCGCCGCAGCCATCGCCTGCAATCTCGTCGCGGATCAGGCCTTCGTAAATGGCGGCGATGGCTTCGTGCCAGTCATCGACGGTCGCGCGGTAGGAGGGCTCCGGCCCATCTTCTACCGGCATGTCGCGCACCGGCACGTCGAATTCGACGCGGCGCGACTTCGGATTGGTGACGAAGCGGTCGCATATCCGGCGGCGCAGTTCGGCCAGTTCATTTTTTTTCGCACCCTTGTCGGGAATGAACAGCACATCCGCCTGGTTCAGGCCTGATATAGCCTGAACGGTCATGTGGTCGGGATTGCCGGCGCCGATGCCGATGACGAGAAGCTTGCGCATGGGCGAACTCCTGCCCGATCGGAACCTGTTAGTCCAGACCGCGCTGGCGCGTGTCCAGACCGTAGTCCAGCTCCCTATGGTGCGCTAGCGGATGCGGAAGGGCTTTGAACGCCACGTTGAAACCGCTAGGGTCCTGCAAGCATTCCAGCCGAGGGGCTTCCATGTTGCGATATATTCTGACCGCCGTGCTGGCCCTGTCGCCCGCGCCCGCCTTCGCCAATGATTCGGTTGCCGAACTCGGCACTGGCGGCCTGATCCTGTCGCGCAGCGATGCCGTGGCGATGCAAAGCGAGGACCTTTTCATCTCGCCGGAAAAGGTGACAGTCGACTATGTCTTCCATAACAACACCGACAGGGATGTCGAGGCCATTGTCGCCTTTCCGATGCCCGAAATATCGGGCAATCCCGAAGAAATCCCGGCGATCCCTGAAAACCAGAGCGACAATTTCCTCGGCTTCGAGGTGACGATCGACGGCGTTGCCGTCAAGCCGCAGTTGGAGCAGAAGGTGTTTGCGCTCGGCATCGACATCAGCGCCGAGTTGAAGGCGCAAAACGTGCCATTCTATCCATTCGGCGATGCGGCGAAGGCGGCGCTGGCCAAGCTGCCGCAAGCGGTTGTCGATGACTGGGTCAACCGCGGCATCATCATCGAGGACACCGGCAGCGACGGCACCGAGACGACCAAGGTCTACACGCCGTTCTGGCAACTGCGTTCGACCTACTGGTGGCGCTCGACCTTTCCGGCCAACAAGGACGTCCATGTTTCCCACCACTACAGACCGAGCGTCGGCGGCACGTCTTCAGTCAGCTTCTTCTACGACGGCAAATTCCAGGGACAGTATGCGGCCTACAAGGCCCGCTATTGCATGGATGGCACATTCGAAAATGCGGTGCGCAAGGCTGCCAAGGACGACCCTGACGGCTACCCCAAATATGTCGAGAACCGCATCGCCTATATCCTGACCACCGGCGGCAACTGGGCCACCGGCACGATCGGCAAGTTCAAGCTGACGATCGACAAGGGCAATCCGAAAGCCCTGGTCTCGTTCTGCGGCGACAATGTCAAAAAGACCGGACCGACGACATTCGAGATGACGGCGGATGATTTCTACCCCGAGCGCGACATCGACATCCTGATCCTCGAGCCAACGGACGGCAATTGATGCACGTCGCAATCTACGTTGCCATCGCCGAGAACGGCGTGATCGGGCGGGACGGCGGGCTCCCGTGGCGGCTCTCCACCGATCTCAAGCGCTTCAGAGCCGATACGATGGGCAAGCCCATCATCATGGGCCGCAAGACCTATGAGGGCATCGGCCGGCCGCTGCCGGGCAGGTTGAACATCGTCGTCACCCGCGACAAGACCTGGCGCGCCGAGGGCGTCGAGGCGGCACATTCGCTCGAGGCCGCGATCCAACTGGCGACGGAGCGCGGGCGCCGCATGGCCGATGTGGACGAGGTGTGCGTCATCGGCGGCGGCGAAATCTATGCCCAGGCCATGCTGCTGGCCGATCGCCTGCATGTCACCCATGTGCTGGCAGCGGTCGACGGCGACGCGCATTTCCCGCCGATCGATCCTGATTCCTGGCACATTGTCAGCTCGCACGACGTCCCAGCCGGGGAAAAGGACAGCCACCCGACGCGTTATTCGGTCTACGAGCGGCGTCGAGAGAGACATTGAATGAAAAAAGGGGCATTGAAGGAAGACAAAGGGTCGCGACCGGACAAATCGGACGAAGTCGGCAGCGCATCGCGTTGAAAGCGCCTCGTTGCGTCCCTATAGAAGAACAATACTGGATTTTGCGCCGTAATACCGGCGCTTGAGGGAATTCCAAGCGAAAGGACATTCATGCCCTGGAACGACAAAAGCGGCGGTGGCGGCGGCCCATGGGGTGGCGGCGGCAACAATCAAGGACCCTGGGGGCAGGGTCCAAAGGGACCCAGCGGGCCACAGGGCTCGCCTCCCGATCTCGAAGACATCATCCGCCGCGGCCAGGACCGGCTGCGGCGCGCTCTTCCGGGTGGCGGCGGCGCGAGCCCGGCTATCTTCGCGCTGATCGCGGCTGCACTTGTGGTGCTGTGGGCGTTCAAGGCGGTTTATACCGTGCAGCCCGACGAGGTCGCGGTCGAATTGCGCTTCGGCAAGCCGAAGACCGAACTGTCGCAGCCTGGCCTGCATTTCCATTGGTGGCCGCTCGAAACCGTCGAGACGGCCAAGATTTCCGAGCAGCTCGTCGATATCGGCGGCGGCGGCGCGACGAGTGGCAACACGTCCGGGCTGATGCTTACCGGCGACCAGAACATCGTCAACGTCCAGTTCTCGGTGGCCTATCAGGTCTCCGACCCGAGCGCATATCTGTTCGATGTGTCCGATCCCGACGGTATGCTGCGGCAGGTTGCCGAAAGCGCCATGCGTGAAGCCGTCGGCCGCCGGCCGGCGCAGGATATCTTCCGCGACGACCGCCAGGGCATTGCCGCCTCGGTGCGTGAAATCATCCAGACGACGCTGGACGGCTACAAGGCCGGTCTCAACGTCAACGCCGTCTCGATCGAGGATGCGGCACCGCCACGCGAAGTGGCCGATGCGTTCGACGAAGTGCAGCGCGCCGAGCAGGACGAGGACAAGTTCGTCGAGCAGGCCAACCAGTACTCCAACCAGAAGCTCGGCCAGGCGCGCGGCGAGGCCGCACAGATTCGCGAAGACGCGGCCGCCTACAAGAACCGGGTCGTGCAGGAAGCCGAGGGTGAGGCCCAGCGCTTCATCTCGGTCTATGACGAATATGCCAAGGCGCCCGATGTAACGCGCAAGCGCCTCTACCTGGAAACCATGGAGAAGGTTCTGCAGGATTCGAGCAAGGTCATCGTCGAGCAGGGCAACGGGCAAGGGGTCGTTCCCTATCTGCCGCTGCCGGCATTGCAACCGAAAGCGCCGGCACCCGCTGCGCCCAGTGGCGTTACGGGAGGTAACCAGTGATGGCCAACCGTCTTCCCATCATCGTCGTCGCAGCAGCGGTTATCCTGTTCCTGCTCTATTCGTCGGTCTTCGTGGTCAATGCGCGTCAGCAGGCGCTGGTGCTCAGGTTCGGCGAGATCGTCGACGTCAAGAGCGAACCCGGCATCTACTTCAAGGCGCCGTTCTCGTTCTTCGACGCCGACACCGTGCAACTGATCGAGAACCGGGTGCTGCGCTTCGACCTCGACAACATCCGCGTCCAGGTGTCAGGCGGCAAGTTCTATGAGGTCGACGCCTTCATCGCCTACCGCATCTCGGATCCGCGGGTCTTCCGCTCCACCGTGTCGGGTCAGATCGAACTGGCAGAAGCCCGGCTCAGGACGCGTCTCGACGCTGCCTTGCGCCGTGTCTACGGTCTGCGTGATTTCGAGGCCGCACTTTCCGAACAGCGCACCGTGATGATGCGCGAAGTCCGCGACCAGCTCAGGCCCGACGCCACCTCGCTCGGCCTGCAGATCGAGGATGTCCGTATCCGCCGCACGGATCTCACGGCCGAAGTCTCGCAGCAGACCTTCGACCGCATGAAGGCGGAACGCCTGGCGGAAGCTGCGCGGCTGAGGGCGCGCGGCAATGAAGCGGCACAGCGCATCACCGCCCGCGCCGATCGCGAAGTGGTCGAGATCGTCGCCGAAGCGCAGAAAGAGT
>NZ_RZQY01000318.1:0-6604 GCF_003998575.1 Mesorhizobium sp. M7A.F.Ca.CA.001.10.2.1
GTAGAATTCGGTCGCCATGCCGGGCAGCTTCAACTCGCCATGCAGCGGTTTGTCCGAAACGCACAGCAGCGTGCCGTAGGGAACGCGAAAGCGGAAGCCATTGGCGGCGATGGTCGCCGATTCCATGTCGAGTGCGATGGCGCGAGATTGCGACAGACGCTGTACCGGGCCACGCTGGTCGCGCAGTTCCCAGTTGCGATTGTCGATGGTGGCGACGGTGCCGGTGCGCATGATGCGCTTTAGGTCGTAGCCGGAAAGGCCGGTGACTTCGGCGACGGCTTCCTGCAACGCCACCTGGATTTCGGCCAGCGGCGGGATCGGCACCCAGACCGGAAGATCGTCGTCCAGCACATGGTCCTCGCGCACATAGGCATGCGCCAGCACATAGTCGCCCAGCGCCTGGGTGTTGCGCAGGCCGGCGCAGTGGCCGAGCATCACCCAGGCATGCGGCCTCAGCACCGCGATATGGTCGGTGATGGTCTTGGCGTTGGAGGGCCCGACGCCGATATTGACCATGGTGATGCCGCCATGTCCCGATTTCTTCAGGTGATAGGCCGGCATCTGCGGCAGGCGCGGCGGTGCAACGCCTTCGCTGGGCGCGCTTTGCCCGCTCTTGGTGATGACATTGCCCGGCTCGACGAACTCCGTGTATCCGCCGCCGCCATTGGCCATCAGGTTGCGGGCGCGGGCGACGAACTCGTCGATGTAGAACTGATAATTGGTGAACAGCACGAAGTTCTGGAACTGCTGCGGCGTGGTTGCCGTATAGTGCGACAGCCGGTGCAGCGAATAATCGATGCGCTGCGCCGTGAAGGGCGCCAGAGGCCTCGGCTCGCCAAAGGCGACTTCGAAGGTGCCGTTGGCGATCTGGTCGTCGGTGCCGTCGAGATCCGGCACGTCGAACAGATCGCGGATCGGCCGCTTGATGCGCTCTGCCGTCGCGCCGTCGACATGGGTGCCTTCAAGGAAGGCGAAATGCAGCGGGATGGGTGTGGTCGATTCCGACACCGTGACCGCAACCCCATGATTGCGCATGATCAGGCGCAACTGCTCGACGAGGTAGCTTTCGAACAGGCCCGGCTGGGTGATGGTGGTGGAAAAATGCCCAGGCGTCGGCATATGGCCATAGGCCTGGCGCGAGTCGATCTGGGTGAACGAGTTGGTGGTGACACCGATCTCCGGATAAAAGGCCCGGTAGCGCTTGCCATTGTCGCCGCCTGCTGCCGCCAGCTCTGCAAAGGAGTCGCGCAGGAATTTGGTATTGCGGTCGTAAAGCGCCTGCAGTGCCTTGACTGCTTTTTCGGCGCTATCAAAGCTTTGCCGGCCAAAAGGCTCCGGCATGACGACAGATTCGATGGCTTGTGGGTAGATTCGCTTTTCCATGGCTCAATATAGAGACTTGGATCGGCACTTGGGAGGGGTGTCGCGACCGAAGGCGGCCAAAGCGCCGTTTTTCTTCAACCGCGCTGCAGGCTGACCAGGAGCACAAAGCCGACGCCGGACTTCTTCAGGGCTGGTGCGTCGATCGTCGAGCCGGCGTCAGTGCGCATCATCGGCACGGCCAGAACCGGAGCGGCCAGCACCGTCAGGATAAGCGCCGCCCGCGGCAGAAGCCGAAGGGTCTTGAGAGTGTTGGCGGCGATGCGGTTCATGGCGTTCAGCTTTTCTTTCGAGGTCTTGGTTTCTTTGGTCAGTTGCGAAGATGGGTGGGGCAGGCGAGGCGGCAGGTTCTGGAACTGGCTTCGTCCCAGGCGCGGGCCGGACGGCCCGCTTCGGCGACGAGGATGGCGAAGAACATTCCAAACAGGCTCACCAGCAGGCAGACGATGGTGAAGCGGCGAGCAAGCATTGGGTCGGTCTCCTTCAACACGCCGGAGAATGCCCTGATGCAACTGAACCGGCTCTGATGCCGGCGTTCATCTGCCGTTCAAGATGACTGACGGGTTTCGACGGCGCCGGCGTCGGTTTGGATAGCCGCCGGTGGGTATCGAGCATCATCGGCGCAGGATGTGTCGACAAACGAAAACGGGGCCCGTCGAGGCCCCGTCATCATGTCGCAAGGATGCGCTCGATCAGAGCTTGTGCCAGGTCTGGCTCTTGCAGATCAGTCCGCCGAGCACGCAGCCGCTCATCTTGAGAGAGCTGCCCGACAATGTCGCCTTGCCCGAATAGGTCTTGTCGTTTGCCGGATCGGTGATGTTGCCGGCATATTTGTTGTCGCCTGTCGCCTTGAGCGAGCCGATGGTCTTGCCGGCATATTTCCCGGACTTGAGCGTGATGGAAAACGAGCCGCCGCCGGCGATGGCCGCGGTTTCGCCGGCCTGCGTCTTCCAATTGCCTTCGATCGGATCGGCCCATGCTGCACTCGCCACGATCAATGTGGCCGCAAGGGCCAGGCTCAGTTTTCGAAACATGTCTTCCTCCCTGTGGATGTCCGGCCGGATGCTCCGCCTCGCCGGTCTGCCGCTTACGCAAACGTAAGCTAATCCAGCTCCCGGCAAAACAAAAGCGGTGCCGTAGCGGAAGACTTTGGGATTTTGCAGCCGCCTGAAAGCGCCTCCTCGACGATGAAATGAAACGATCGGCGCATCGCCTTTGTCTGCCGTGGTTAGCGAAGTCTTGCCCCCGCGCGAGAAAACTTTCGTCAAATTTGAGGCAAGCAGGCTGAATTGCTGGGTTTGTATCCTTAACGAATTTCGGCGTTTACCTCTTGTTTTAGCTTTGTTTTCCTCAAATTAAGCACGCCATTTAACGACGGATTCAAGCCTGCACGGCATTCTCGAAAGCATCGGAAGAGCAGCCGGCAAGACGAAAGAAGGCAGCTCTCGGGAGCCTGACAGGGGCCGGAAAACAGGGGATTGAAATGGCACGTTTTGAAATGCTTGAAGCAGGTTTCGGCGCTATGGGAGCAACTGCCCAGGCCGACATCCTTTTCGAATTGGGCATGATGTATGCGACCGGCCGCGATTGCGAGACCGATGTCGTTGCCGCCCACAAATGGTTCAACATCGCCGCAATCAAGGGCTCGGCCCGCGCCGCCGAGCTGCGCTCGGAACTGTCGGCCGCCATGTCGAAGGTCGAGATCGCCACGGCGCTGCGCGAAGCCCGCGAATGGATGACCATGCACTGAAATCTGCCAATCGCAGACAGATCCATCGAAGACAGGGAAGCTCCGGGATCAAGGCCGCACAGACGGCCAGACCCGGCGAAATTGAAGGCCGCGCAAGACGGTCACGAAGGCAAGGGAAAGAACGCGGCAGGCCGCAAGGCCCAGTCGTGCGCGACACAGGGAAGCTGAGCGGATTTTTAGGCGCGGGGGCGCCTGGAGATTGCTCGACGGGCAAAAAAGCCGCGACCAGCCGGAACAAGGCTGGCGTGGCTTTTTGCGTGGATGACGTCTTGCAGGCCCAATCGAGCGGCGCCAATGCGCCTAGACAGGCCGAATGAAGGATGAAATTGTCCGGCCTCTCTGGAAGAAGCGCGGCCGGGGCGGCCGCGCGTGAGTGGAGGAGTTCTACCATCATGAAAAAATTGAGTATTTTGAACGCGGCCATATTCGGCCTGATGTTGAGCACGCCGGTCGCATTCGCAGACGACATCACCTTTGCGGTGGTGGGCCCGATGACAGGACAGCTCGCCACCATCGGCGATCAGTTCAAGCAGGGCGCACAGGCTGCCGCCGATGCGATCAACGCCGCGGGCGGTGTCGACGGTCGTCAGATCAAGCTGAGCATCGAAGACGACCAATGCGATCCCAAGCAGGCCGTGTCGGTTGCCAACCGCGTCGTCGCCGATGGCGTCAAGTTCATCGACGGCCATGCCTGCTCGGGTTCCAGCATTCCGGCATCAGCTGTCTATGCCGAAGCCGGCGCCTTGATGATGAGCCCGGCCTCGTCAAACCCGGTGCTGACCGATGCGGCAGCCAAGGCCGGCTGGCCGACGATCATGCGCCTTTATACGCGAGACGACGCGCAGGGCGCCTTCATCGGCCCATGGATCGCCAAGAAGTTTGCCGGCAAGAATGTCGTCGTCCTGCATGACAAGAGCGCCTACGGACAGGGCGTGGCTGACGCCGTCAGGGCAACGATGAATGCCGGCGGCCTCAAGGAGGTCTATTATGACGGCATCAACGCTGGCGAGAAGGACTATTCGGCTCTCGTCACCAAGCTCAAGGATTTGAAAGCCGACGTTGTTTATTTCGGCGGCTACCATCCTGAAGCCGGCCTGATCCTGCGTCAGTCGGCGGAACAGAATCTGAAGTTCCAGCTGATCATGCCGGACTCCATCGCCTCGCCGGAATTCTGGCAGGTTGCCGGCCCGGCCGGCGAGGGCACCATGTTCGTCTTCCCGTCGGATCCGCAGGCAAAGCCGGAAGCCAAGGCAGCCGTCGAGAAGATCAAGGCCGGCGGTTTCGTGCCGGAGGGTTTCACGCTGTTCTCTTACGCCACCATCCAGGCTTTCGCCGAAGGCATCAAGCGTGCCGGCAGCGACGACCCGGCCAAGGTTGCCGAAGCGTTGAAGAACGGTACGCCGATCAGCACCGTTGTCGGTGATGTCACCTTCGACGAGAAGGGCGACCTCAAGAATGCCAGCTACGACATCAACCAGTGGCATGACGGCAAATACGCGCCGATCGCGCAGTAATCGCCACCCTGCGACTGGATGGCATAGAGAAATGGCCGGGTTCATCCCGGCCATTTTTTTGCTTCCCCTGTCGTGGCCTTCCGAACCGTCAGCTCACTGCTGTGGTCGCGGCGTTGTGCTCCTCGACGAACCGCACCAGCACCGTTCCGTCGGTGACCTGTGCGCCCTCTGTGGCGATCTCGGCGATCACGCCGTCATGCGGCGCGGCGATGGTGTGCTCCATCTTCATCGCCTCGAGGATCAGCAGCGGCTGGCCCTTGATCACCGTATCGCCTTTTCCCACGCGCACCAGCTTGACCAATCCCGGCATCGGCGCACGCAGGCTGCCGGTGCTTGCCGCCGCCTCATCGGCCCGTGCCAACGGGTCCGGCACGGCGAAGGTGTAGCCAACGGCGCCTTCGAACACGGTAATATGGCCTGGCCAGCGGGCGAGGCGTGGCGTGGCGCGAAAATCATGCGAATTGGTGTCGCCATAGGGCTTGTCCAGCGCGACCTGGAATCGTCCGTCCGCCCGCACCGAAACCTTCGCCGCGATATCGTCTTCGCCGAACTTCAGCCATGTGCGTCGCGCCACGCTGTGGAAATGGGCATAGCCGACAAGCGACGACCACGGATCGTCGGATGACGGGGTTGCGCCGGCACCGGAGGCCGCAAGAGCGGCGGCAGCAATGGTTTCGTCGCTCGGCGGCGGGACGGTCGCCAAGGTTTCTTGGTGTCTGCCAATCAGGCTGGTGTCGACATCGCCTGCAGCAAAATCCGGATCGGCGGCGAGAGCGGCAAGAAAGGCGGTGTTGACGGTCGAGCCGGCGATCTCGGTCCGGGATAGCGCCGCGCCAAGCGCTTCCAGAGCCCCCTGACGGTCCGTGGCGTGGACGATCAGCTTGGCAATCATCGGGTCGTAATAGGGCGAGATGGCGTCACCCGCCCGCACGCCGGTCTCTATGCGCATTGTGGCGCCTTCGGAGGCTGCGTCTGGAAATTTCAGATGATGCAGCGTGCCGGTCGCCGGCAGGAACCCTTTTGCCGCGTCCTCGGCATAAATGCGCGCCTCGAAGGCATGGCCGACGAGCGCGATCTCGCTTTGCGTCTTCGGCAGCTTTTCGCCGCTGGCGACCCGCAACTGCCACTCGACCAGATCGGTGCCGGTTACCATTTCGGTGACCGGATGTTCGACCTGCAGGCGGGTGTTCATCTCCATGAACCAGAAGCGGTCGGCTTTCAGGCCCTGCGAGGCATCGACGATGAACTCGATGGTGCCGGCGCCTGAATAATTGATCGCCTTGGCGGCCTTCACCGCCGCATCCGTCATCGCCTTGCGCAAAGCCTCGGTCATGCCGGGCGCGGGCGATTCCTCGATCACTTTCTGGTGGCGGCGCTGCGCCGAGCAGTCGCGTTCATAAAGGTGCACTGCATTGCCGAAATTGTCGCCGAACACCTGCACCTCGATATGGCGCGGCTTGTCGACATATTTTTCGACCAGCACGCGGTCGTCGCCGAAAGCGGCTTTCGCCTCGCGCCGCGCGCTGGACAGCGCCTCGGAAAATTCATCGGGATGCTCGACCCGGCGCATACCCTTGCCGCCGCCGCCGGCGCGCGCCTTGATCAGCACCGGGTAGCCGATCTCGCGTGCCTTGGACGCAAGCAGCACGATCTCCTGCGCCTCGCCATGATAGCCCGGCACGACCGGCACGCCGGCCTTTTCCATGAGCCGCTTGGCGGCGTCCTTCAGCCCCATGGCCCGGATCGAGGCCGCCGACGGGCCGATGAAAATCAGCCCCGCCGCCACCACCTGGTCGACGAAATCGGGATTTTCCGACAGGAAGCCGTAGCCGGGGTGAATGGCTTGTGCGCCCGTTGCCAGGGCCGCGGCGATGATCTTGTCACCGCGCAGATAGCTTTCGCCGACGGGCGAGAGGCCGATATGCACCGCCTCGTCGGCCATCTCGACATGCAGGGATCT
>NZ_RZQY01000319.1:0-6599 GCF_003998575.1 Mesorhizobium sp. M7A.F.Ca.CA.001.10.2.1
CCGTAATGGTTGCCGGGTATTCTCGAGCCACCCCGGCCATCGCCCGAAGCCCAGCGCGTCACCCGCCTGAAGGTGACGAGATCGGCCTCGCGCCGCACGAAGGTGACCGAGCGCATCAAAAAGTCGGGTCGGCCGGGCATCGAAAAATAGGTGAAATATGTGCCTCCGGCGATGGCGGGCGACGGCGGCCGCACCATGTTTTCGTACAGGGCCTGGCGCAGCGTTGCGTTGCCGTCGCTCTTGGCTGCCGCGGCGGCCGGCTCACGATACAGCTCATTCTCATCGATCTTGAAATAGTCGCAGATCAGCCTTGCGGTGGCTTTGTTGGGAACCGCCTTGCCTTGCAGATAGCGCTCGAACTGGGTGCGATTGATGCCAAGCTCACGGCACACCGCGCTGACGGAAGCGTGGCGTTGGACCAGCCGCCTGAGATTGGCGGCGAGATTCTCGCGAATTGGCACGACATCTCCCCGACAGACGTACGGACCAGTATTCAAGCGATTGCTTATATACAGTTGCATGCCGTGGCGGCGGCGCGAAGATGGACCTTTGGCCAATAGGCAACGACCCGGTGGCGCGTAGACTGTACGATTCTGACAGTCCGGCTATGCAAGCCGTGTAAATGGGCGTATTTCGATGGCAAGAGCGACCTGAGATCGGCCTCTCGACATCCTGCAATGGAGGGCGGTTTGGATCATACCGGCCTGGTCGAGCTTCTGGACTACACGCAAGCGCAATTGACGAAGATCCGCCAGGCGGTCGCGGCCAGCGATCACGCCGGTGCCATGTTCACCATCGACTGCCTTGTGGGAGCGGCGGCCGAACAGACGAAGTGCAAGCTTGCAAGTCTGGAGCATGCCGGGTTGCCGATAGCCAAGGATGGACCGATCGACGGGGATGGGCCGATTGGCCGGGGCGCATTTAAAGGCGGTGCGGCACCGCCCGGCAAAGCGACATCGGGCAAGCCGGATGCGGCAACCGCTCCTGATCAGGCCGCGCCGATCTCGCCGATCAGCCTTGTATATTCGGCCTCGGCTTCGCCGTAACTGCCATTGGCGAGTTCCAGCAGTCCGGCGCGGTCGCGAATGACGATCTCGCCCCGACGCGAGCGGATCAACGCGCGGCCTTCAAGCAGTTGGAGGGCGACGGTGACGCCTGGCCGCCTGACACCAAGCATGATGGCCAGGAATTCGTGGGTGATGGCGAGATGTTCGCCGGGCACGCGGTCGTCGCACATGAGCAGCCAGCGCGCCAGCCGCTCCTCGAGCTTCAGCCGCGCGTTGACGAGCGCGGTGCAGCCGGCCTGGGTCTGTAGCGCGTTGACGAAGCGCAGCAGGAACATGCGCAAGGTTGCACTTGCCGCCAATGCTGCCTTGAAAGCGCCGGCTTCGATGCGGATCGCTTCGCCTTCGAGTTGGACATAACAGGCATGCGGCGCACGGTCGTCGCCCATCACCAGGGAATATCCCGTCATGCCCTCGAAGCCGATGAAGCCCACTTCGGCCTCTTGGCCGCTCGCGGTGCTGGCGACCACCGAACCGATGCCCTGTTCGATGAAGTAGACGGCCTCGATCGGAATATTCGGGGTCACCAGCATCATGCGTAGCGGCAAGTCGCAGCGCTGCATGTGCGGCTCGAGCAACGCCAGATCATCCGCAGGCATGCGCCGCAGCAGCTGATTTCGGTATTTGGTGAGATCAGACATGGCGTGGCCCAATGCAGGGCAAGAGCCATCCAATCTCCCAGCCGTCCGTGCCCGTAAAAACGTACGGACGATCGCCTATGTATAGGGGCTCTGAACGAAGAAAGATATCAATGCGATATGAAATTCGAAGCACGGCGCCCCCCAACGCCCGTTCGCATATGAAAAGATCGGCCTGAATGTTAGTGTCGGAAACGTACCAAGCGCCACTTGGTACAAAACCGACATATTTCATGAGAGCGCCGGATCACGGTGAGGGTCGATGAAATCCGCCGGCTAATGACAAAGGCGCCATGTCGCGCCGGGCCCGAGAACCGTTCGAAAAGTGGGGCAGAGCGGCGGGAGAATTGTACGATACTTACTGTGATGAAGGCCGATGTTGACTCTTGCTCAGCCCGATTTCATTTTTTGACCCACAGCGTCAAGGAAGTGGTCGCTGCTCCGAAAGGGGCTTCTTATGTCGAGCCTTCATAAGCGCAATCCTGGTTTCCATCCTTCCGATCTGCAGCTGTGCCAGCGCGTCTTCGATCGGGTCTGCCTGGAGCGCAAACTCAATCGCATGTCGGGAGAGTCGGACGTGCAGCTTCTGGCGGCCACGGTGTTTTCGCTATTTCAGAATGGCTGCCGCAATGAAGGCGAGTTGCTTGAGAGTTTCCGGCGGACGCGCCAATGACCAAAGCCAGGATCACGTCCGCGGCACCGGTAGCCGAAAACGAACCTTACGACGCTGCGGTCTTCGCCCGGAAATACGGCATGTCGCGGAAGGCCGCGGAGGTCGTGCTGTCCGCGAACGGACCGTCCAGAACGGCTTGTGACGCTGCCGCCCGCTCTTTTATGGAAGCGGTCGCCCGCAGGGCGAAGAGCAGCCGTGGACACTGAAGCTGCGCCTGGAGCGGCTGCCGTACCGCCCGCCCCGGGTGCGTCCGATGCTAACCTTCATTGGATGCCGCGAGGTGTCAGCCTGCCGGGCCTGTCGGGCCTATTACGCCTGAATTGGCTTGCTGCGCCGTCACGGCGGAGAGTTTCTGCCGTTTGAGCAGCATCGGCTTTTCATAGAGCTTCTTCATGTTCATGGCCTCCCTCCGCAAAGTTCGATTGCGGCAGCGTCATCGCCGGCCGCGCCCTTGTCAAGCCGACCTTGTCGAGGGCCGGCCAACCGGGACGAAAACCCACGCCTCAATTCCTGTCGGCCGGCTTGGAACGCATGCGCGAAACCGTCTCGCGCTCGGCGCGCTTGGAGCGCAGCGGCGGCAGGCCGCGGTCGATCAGGTCCATGTCCTCCAGCACCATATCGCCCATGCGCTTGAAGGCGATGTCGAGCGCGCCGGCACGGTGAGCCGAGCGCAGAAAGCCGGGCAGGGTGCGCACCGGATGGTCCCGCGCCAGCGGTTCTTCGGGGAAAACGTCGCTGGCGGCGACGATGTGGCCGCTCTTCACCGCCGCCATCAGCGCCGGGAAGTCCACCACGCCGGCGCGGCTGAGCAGGATGAAGGCGGCGCCCTTGCGCATGCCGGCAAAGGCCTCGGCACCGAGAAAACCCTGGTTCTCGCTGGTCACCGAGGCAACGACGAAGATGAAGTCGCTGGTCGACAGCACCTCGTCGAGAGAGGCCGGCTCGACGCCATTGTCGATGAGGATCGATGGCGGCAGCCAGGGATCGAAGACTTTGGTGCGGGTGCGGAAGCCCGACAGCAGCCGGTTCAGCGCCCGGCCGAGATCGCCGAAACCGATGATCCCGACATCCGCGCCGGACAGGAGCCGCGCCGTCTGGTTGCCGTCGCCGCCCCACAGTTCCTGTCCCTGGCGGAAGGCGAGGTCGGCATCGACGATGTCGCGGGCGAGGTTGAGCGCCATGGCAAGGCCAAGCTCTGCGACCGGCTCGGCGAACACCAGGCCGGTGGTGACGACATGGATACCGCGCGCGAACAAGGTCTCGTAGGGCATGTTGTTGATGAGGTTGGTCTCGACATTGAAGACGCAGCGCAGCGCCTTCATCCGGTCGAGCGTTTCGGGCGATATGGGCGGCTGGCCGATGATGTAGCGCGCCTCGGCCAGCACGTCGGCCGGCAGTTTCGCGACGCCGTCAGCGGTCGTCTCGACAATGCGATAGTGCGCCTTGAGCCGCGCCAGCTGCCGGGCTGTGAAGATCAGCTCCAGCGTGCGTGGTTCCGGCGCACTGATAACCAGCGGCAAGGCGCTGTTGGACATGACTATTCCCTCTGTTCCGATGGCCAAAATACCCTGGATGAAACGATTTACAACATCGCGCGGGGAGGCGAGTAGAGCGGGATTGGCGCTGGGATGAGGTGTCCTGTTGGAGCCGATATGTGCCGGCAATGCAACAGTGAAGAATCGTTTGACTACGATGGCGAGGAGACGACGTAAGAACCAGTAATGACGCAATTGACACGGGGCAGGGAATTGGTTCTGCTGGCGCCGTACCAATTTGGAGGGCACTTTACAGTGAAGAAATACGAGAAACCAACCTTGCAGAAGCGCGACAGGCTTTCGGGCGTCACGGCCCAGACTACCCCATCGGCACCTCCGTCGACGGCAACCTGAGCGGTTGGCGTCTGACGCATTCGCCTTATAAGGCAATCAATATTGGCAATCGATAGGGCGCGACTGGTCGCGCCCTATTGCATATTGGCCATGGGCACCCGCCGCTGTCCCAAATGCCGGACCTTGCGGCCGATGATCATCAGCCGGCGCGCGGTGTTGTTGCGCAAGCGCCTTGCGCGCCATTCCAGTCCGGTGCCGGCGGTGATCGACTTGGCATAGTAACTCACCCGCATGCCATCCTCATCGGCAGCCACCTTGACCGGGTCGTCATAGAAGGCGTTGATCTTGTCAGCCGCCATGCCTGGTGTTTCGAGCCATTGCGGAATGTGAACCGAATGGAGCTGATCGACGTCGGTCATCACCCGGCCGATGCCGACGCCCGGTGTTGGACACGTGGTACAGAAAGCATCGCCGATGAAGATGACCCCGTCGCGGCGATGGCCTTGCGTGGTGCTCAGGCTGATCTGCCTGACCTCGACAGGACTTGCGACTTCGAAGTTGCCGCATCGCGCCGCTATTTCGGGCATCAGCTCGCAGAGCATCTTTTGCGGTTCCTGGCGAAACGCCCGCGTCCACGGCTCGGCCACTTGCCGATAGCCGAACATGTTCGCCCGCATCTTGTCGCCGAGGGGAAAGATGCTGATGTAGGCGATACGGTCGGCAGCCCGCCTGCTGTAGCAGGTGACGGACTGATGACCGAAATCACGCGGGGAGATGGCGAGGTCGAATCCCATCGACAGTGAATGCGCCTTCGATTGCTCGATACGCTCGACGCCGACGGCGCGCCGCACCGCCTCGCCGTGGCCGGTTGCAACCACCAGCAGGCGGGCATCGATGACGGCGCCGTCGGCCAGCACAAGCCGCTGCCGGTCCGGTCCAGTCGAGACCTCGGTCACCTTGCCGACCGTCAGCGGTACTTGCGCAGGCAAGGCGTCGCGCAGGCCATTGATCAACGCGCCATAGGAGAATGTGAATTCAGCCTTCTTCTCATGCGCGAAGAACTGGCCGAGGCGGAAGATATGCGTGTCGGTCGTCGAGGTGACGAGGCTCTTGAGTGTCGCATCGAGGCCGAGCTTTTCGAACAGAAGCATCTGATCCATGCCGATCTTCTCGGCCCGGAATTCCTCGTGGTGGACGCGGTGCGGATCAATCAGCGCCACCTTGCGCCCGGCTTGTCCCAACAGCATTGCCAAGGTGGTGCCGGCCATTCCGGCGCCGACGATCGCCACATCGACTTGGGCCGGGCCAGCCTCTGAGATACTCATTTTGCTGCCCTTTCTGGTGGCAACTGCACGTTTCACAATCTCCGGTAGAAAATATCTTCCGGAGCTAAATCAACCGCAAGCAACCGGAGCGCGTGCCTGGTAGTAACCAATGTTTAGGTTAATCGCGGGTCCGCTGCTTCCAGCGCGGTGCGATCGCCGAGCCATCGATGAACTCAAAGCCGCCAGCCTCGTTGAGCGTGTGAAGTTTACGCCCGCTCCATAGCGCACCTGGATTTAAGATGGTTTCAACGACCTGCTCCATGCCGATCAAATCAAGGTGAGAAATGCGTGCGATGCCAAGCGCCGCGCCATAGCTCCTGCGGCAGTCCTGCACCGGGCGCAGCAGGTCGTTGCCGCGCCTGACCATGCGGCCGGCCGGCCGCGCCGAGGCAATGTCGATCAGCACGGGATTTTTGGGATGCGGCGTCCAGGGGCCGCGAAAATTCGGCGCCGACCATAGGTGCAGCGCGTCGGAGAAGGCGCCGCCACCGTCGCGGACGGTGGCGAACAGCCACCAGGCGCCGCCATGCTCGACAAGCGTGGCGTCGCTGGCCACGACACCGGACAGAAGCGTCGCCTCCTTGACCCATCCACCGGGGAAGGCGGTGGCCCGGTAGAGATCGACGGTGCCGTTGGCGCAGCTTTCCGGCACCATCCAGACCTCGCCGTCGCGCTCGAAGACGAAGGGGTAGGAGAGATGGTAGGGCAGATCCAGCACCGGTTCAGGTCGTCCGAGCGGGCCTGCCGGGCCGAAGGGCACGGCGGAGATGATGGCTTTGCCGAGCCGGTGGATATAGTCCTCGACGAACAGGGTCAGCTGGCCCTGGTAGAGGATGGGAAACGGATCGGCGTAGAAGCGGCTGCCATCGTCCGGCAGCTCTTGCCAACCCGACGCCGGATGGGCACGCAGGTCGAACAGATCGGAGCCCCCGGTTTGCCGCCAGCCGACCTTCCAATGCGGCGCGTTGTAGCAAAGGTGATAGATCTTCTGGACGATCCGCCGCGCCAGCGCCTTGCCGGCTCTGACCCCAAGCTTGCCGGCCGAGGGCATTGGCGGCGGGCTGCCTGCC
>NZ_RZQY01000031.1:0-20682 GCF_003998575.1 Mesorhizobium sp. M7A.F.Ca.CA.001.10.2.1
AGGCACGCATTTCGATGCCGCGAAACAGCGGCGCCAGCGAAAAATACGCTTTCGAGATGTTGCCGCAGCCGATGACGCCGATGCCAAGTTTCTTTGCCATGCTGATTGCTCCTAATAGGTTTTGGCGGCTGCGATGGAGCGGCGGGCGAAACGCTCGATGTCGTTGGGGTTGTCCTGTTCCATGACATAGTATTGGGCAGCACTCTTGGCACGCAACACCTTGATCAGGCCGGCCCAGTCGATGGTGCCATGGCCGACATCCGACCAGCCATCCTCATCCAGCCCCTCGCCGGGCTTGGCCATGTCCTTGACGTGGACGGCGCTGATGCGCTTGCCGTGCTTTTCGATCCACGGCAACGGATCATCGCCGCCGCGCACCACCCAGGCAACGTCCATCTCCCAGCTGACATCGGGCGCGGATGACAGGATGTGGTCCTGCGGCACCGATCCGTCGGCAAGTTTCTTGAACTCGAAATCATGATTGTGCCAGGCAAAGCCGTAGCCGGCCTTTTTCGCGGCGTCGCCGACCTTGGCCAGGCGTTCGCCGAAGCCGCGCCAGCCGGCCACGTCGGATGGCCGCTGATCGGGCATCAGGAAGGGACAGATGAGCAGCGTGATACCGAGTGCGTCGGCAGTTCTGCGCACGCCGTCGAAATCGTTCTCGAGCGCATCGATCGAGAAATGCCCAGTCGGCATGGCAAGCCCGTTCTTGTCGAGCTCGGCGCGGAATGCCTTGGGGTCATCATAGACGCCGCCAAAACCTTCGACCTGGGCGTAGCCGAGCTTGCCGAGCATGGCGAGCACACCGTCCCAGGGTTGGAAATTGCGGGCGCTGTAAAGTTGGAATGACCAGTTCATCATCTCTGTCCGTTTTGCTTGGGGATTGTCGTATGAGGGTTGTTCTCAAAAGCTAGATGCGTGTGCCCGTTGCGGTGTCGAAAAGCGAAGCGCGCATCGGATCGAAGCCAAGCGTCACCGCCTCGTCATTCTTGGGCGTGCGTTCCGAGGTCACTCGGACGCTGAAATTCTGCTGGGCAAGCTTCAGCCAGACCAGCGTGTCGGAGCCCATGGGTTCGACCACCTCGACATTGGCGGCTATCGAGAACGGCCAGCCGGTGCCGCTGTTCAGGCTGACATGCTCGGGCCTGATACCGAATGTGACGGGGCCGGGAGCCGGAGGCTTGGCAAAGTCGTAAGTGCCGAGCGGGATCTTGATATCCTCGGCCGCGAACCGCCAGCCGCCGTCGGCGTCTTCCAGGCGGCCATCGACGAAGTTCATTGCGGGCGAGCCGAGGAAGCCGGCGACGAAACGGTTGACCGGCCTGTTATAGATGGTCTGCGGCGCATCGAGCTGCTGGATGACGCCGCCCTTCATCACCGCGATGCGGTCGGCCAGCGTCATCGCCTCGATCTGGTCGTGGGTGACGTAGATCATGGTGTTCTGCAGCTTGCGATGCAGCAGCTTGATCTCGACGCGCAGTTCGGCGCGCAGCTTGGCATCGAGATTGGACAGCGGCTCGTCGAACAGGAACACGTCGACATCGCGCACCAGCGCCCGTCCGATCGCGACGCGCTGGCGCTGGCCGCCGGAAAGGGCGGCCGGCTTACGCTGCAGCAGCGGTTCGATCTGCAGGATTTCAGCCGCCCGCGCGATCCGCTTGGCGATCTCTTCTCTTGGCGTGCCGGCGACACGCAGCCCGAAGGACAGGTTCTTCTCCACCGTCATTTGCGGATAGAGCGCATAGGACTGGAACACCATGCCGATGCCGCGGTCCTTGGGCTCTTCCCAGGTGACGTTCTTGCCCTTGATGAAGATGCGGCCCTCGGAAACGTCGAGCAGGCCGGCAATGCAGTTGAGCAAGGTCGACTTGCCGCAGCCGGACGGCCCGAGCAGCACGATGAACTCGCCATCGGCGACATCGAGATTGAGCGTCTCCAGGACGGTCACCGCACCGAAGTTCAGCGACAGGTCCTGGATCGAAACGCTGGTATCATTGGCTGCCGTCATCGCCGTCACCCCTTCACCGCGCCGGCGGCGATGCCGCGTACGAAAAGCTTGCCGGAAATGAAGTAGACGATGAGCGGCACAAGCCCGGTCAGGATGGTTGCGGCCATGTTGACGTTGTACTCCTTCACGCCTTGCACCGAATTGACGATGTTGTTGAGCTGCACCGTCATCGGATAGGTGTCGGGGCGGGTGTAGACGACGCCGAACAGGAAGTCGTTCCAGATGCCGGTCACCTGCAGGATGATGGCGACGACGAAGATCGGCAGCGACATCGGCAGCATGATGCGCAGGAAGATGCCCCAGAAGCCGGCGCCGTCGACGCGTGCCGCCCGGAACAGCTCCTCCGGCATCGAGGCGAAATAATTGCGGAACAGCAGCGTCAGGATCGGCATGCCGAAAATGGAATGGACAATCACCAGCCCGCTGAGGCTGCCATAGAGGCCGATTTCGCGCAGGATGATGACGATCGGATAGATCATCACCTGGTAGGGAATGAAGGCGCCGACGATCAGGATGATGAAGAACGTATCGGCGCCCTTGAAGCGCCAATTGGCCAGTGCATAACCATTCACCGAGGCGATGGCGATCGACAGCAGCACCGACGGCACGGTGATGCGCACCGAATTCCAGAAGCCGCGCGAGAGCCCGTCGCAGTTAAGGCCGGTGCAGGCCGTTGACCACGCCTTGACCCACGGCTCGAAGGTGATCTCAAGCGGCGGTGAGAAGATGTTGCCGAGCCGGATCTCCGGCATGCCCTTGAGCGAGGTGACGACCATGACATAGAGCGGCAAGAGGTAGTAGACCGCCATGACGAACAATGTGCCGTAGAGGAAGACGTTGCGGCGCGAAATCATGCGGCGCGGCTTTGGACCGTAGGGCCCTGCGATGTCCTGGCGCGCGCCGGCGGCAACGCTTGCTTGAGCGGTGATGTCTGCAATGCTCATTTGCGTCGCCCGAACTCGAGATAGGCCCAAGGCACGATGACGATCACCACCGAGAGCAGCATCATGGTCGAGGCGGCAAAACCCTGGCCGAGGTTCTGGGCGAAGAACATATAGTCGTAGACGTATTTGGCCGGCACTTCGGATGCGATGCCCGGGCCGCCGCTGGTCTGGGCCACGACCAGGTCATAAACCTTGACGATGCCGGAAGCGATGATGACGAGCGTGGTGATGAAGACCGGCCGCATCATCGGGATGACGATGAACAGATAGGTCTTCCACATCGGGATCCCATCCACCCGCGCCGCCTTCCAGATGTCCTCGTCGATACCGCGCAGGCCGGCCAGCATCAGGCACATGATGAGCCCGGTGCCTTGCCACAGCGCAGCGATCGATATGCCGTAGATGACGATGCTGGAATTATAGAGCGGGTCGAAGCTGAAGCTCGTCCAGCCTAAGTCCCGCACGACATGCTGGATGCCGAAATCCGGATTGAGCAACCACTGCCAGACCAGGCCGGTGACGATGAAGGAGAGCGCGAAAGGATAAAGGAAGATGGTGCGGAACGTGTCCTCGAAGCGGATCTTCTGATCGAGCAGCGCGGCAAGCAGAAAACCGATGACCAGCGAGAACACCAGCGAGATCGCGCCGTAGATCAACAGGTTCTCGATCGAGATCAGCCAGCGCGGCGCCGCCCACAGGCGGTAATACTGGTCGAGCCCGACGAAATTCAGGCGCGGCAGGAGCTTCGAATTGGTGAAGGAATAGAGCACCGTCCAAACGGTGCCGCCGACGAAAACCACCATGGCGGTGAGGATCATCGGGATCGAGGCGACCTTCGCATTGAGGTTGCGGAACAGAAGGTTGGGGCGTGCGCTCTTGCTCATCTCGTCAGCCGGCTGGGTAAGGGCGGTGCATTCCCGGCCCCGCATTCGCAAGGCCGGGAGCGAGGCGGGTTGCCTCCAGCGTCAGTCCGCCGAAGCGATGAGGTCGGCGAAGCGCTTCTGCGCGTCTTCGACGGTCAGTTCCGGCTTGGCGAAGAATTCGGCGAAAAGGTCTTCCTTCTGTTTCTGGGTGTCCTGTGAAAGCAGTTGGTCCGTCCACGGCATGACGGCGCCCTTGGCAAGGATGGCGAGGCCCTTCTTCATGCAGTCGTTGGCCGCATTGAGATCGACGTCGCCGCGCACCGGCAGGGATCCCTTCTTCAGATTGAAGGCAACCTGCGTCTTGGGATCGAGCAGCGTCTCGGCCAGCACCTCCTGCGCCTTGCTCTTGTCGGCATCCTTGAGCAGCGGGAAGTAGAAGGCGTCACCGCCAGTGGCTATCACCTCGTTCAGCCCAAGGCCTGGCAGGCAGGTGTAATCCTTGCCCGCGGTCTTGCCGGCAACCTGAAACTCGCCCTGTGCCCAGTCGCCCATGATCTGGCCAGCGGCCTTGCCGGTGATGACCAGGTTGGTCGCCTGGTTCCAGTCCTGCACATTGGTGTTCTTCGCCATCTTGCGGGCATCGTCCGCGGCCTTGAAGACCTTGGCGACTTCGGGCCCGGCGGCGAACTTGGCATCCTTGTCCTTGTAGACCTTGAGGAACGTGTCCGTGCCGCCCACAGCCGCAAGCAGGACGTCGAAGGCACCGGAGGATTGCCAGGCCTGTCCGCCGACGGCGAGCGGGATGATGCCGGCCTTTTCCAGCGCCGGCGCTGCCGCCACGAATTCATTCCAGTCCTTCGGCAACGGCACGCCGGCCTTCTCGAAGGCCTCGTTGGACAGCCACAACCACTGCCAGGAATGGATGTTGACGGGCACGCAATAAATCTTGCCGTCGATGGTGCAGCCGTCGAGCAGGCTCTTCGGCCGGACGACATCAGTCCACTTGCCCCTGGTGGCGACATCGGTGAGGTCGCGCATCAGGCCGGCCTGCACCAACTCTTCCGCCTGCCGGCCATGGTTGAATTGCGTGGCGCCCATCGGATCGCCACCGGTGATGCGGCTGATCATGATTGGCCGCGCCGTGCCGCCGGAGCCGGCAATGGCGCCGTCCACCCAGTGGTTGCCGGTCGCATCGAATGCCTTGGCAAGTTCCGCAACCGCCGCCGCCTCGCCGCCCGACGTCCACCAATGGGTGACTTCCAGGTCCGTCGCGGCCGCATGGCCGGCAAACTGCAACCCGGCCGTCGCTGCCAGCGCAGCGGTCAAAAATCTGTATCGCATTTCGGCTCCTCCCAGAATCTGAAACGTTACAGATTTTCGATACGGCAATTGCGCGGGCTGTGCAACCCATCAACGAAGCACCCTCGATATTTTTTCGGGCTGCGAACAAATTCGCATGGATGATCGCGCTTCTCATGCACTGCAGCATGGTTTGCTGCGGCGCAAACACCGAAATGCCGCCTGATACGGGCAAAAAGGCGGCGGCAGAGGCAATTTCTCCTGGAATCCCAAGCGTTTCGCAAAAGAACCATCCACCTCGTGGGCGAGGGACATGTAACTCGATATGGCAATCTGTAACGTTTCAGTATATTGAGACTTTACCGGGGCTGGAACGCATATCGTATCGCCATGACGGCGATTGCCGACATGGCTCGCGGCTGCTATGCGCCTGACGGGCGGGACGAATGGACAGACAGCGTACGGACAAGAGCGGGGAGACCTCGGCACAGGGACGGCCGACGTTGAAGACGCTTGCCTTCATGACCGGGCTCGGCGTCACCACCGTGTCACGCGCCTTGAAGGATGCCCCGGAAATCGGCGCCGAAACCAGGCGCCGCGTCCAGCTCGTCGCCAAGCAGATCGGCTACCGGCCGAACCGCGCCGGCGTGCGTCTGCGCACCGGCAGGACCAATGTCATCAGCCTCGTGCTCAACACTGACCGCGAGATCATGAGCTTTGTCTCGGACATCATCTACGGCGTTTCGGAAGTGCTCGCCGAAACGCCCTATCACCTGATCGTCACGCCCTATTCCCGCTCGCAGGATCCGATGGAGCCGATCCGCTATCTCGTCGAGACCGGCTCGGCCGACGGCGTCATCATTTCGCGCACCCAACCGAACGATCCGCGCGCCCGCTACATGCTCGAGCACGGCATGCCCTTTGCCACGCATGGCCGCACCGACATGGGCCTCGTCCATCCCTACCATGACTTCGACAACCATGTTTTCGCGATGGAGGCCGTGCGCCGCCTGGCGAGCATGGGCAGGCACAAGCTGGCGCTTCTGTCGCCGCCGCCCGGGCTGACCTATTATGGCCACACGCTGAACGGCTTTGCCGATGCGCTGAGCGAGGTCGGAGCCAGCGAAATTCCGTTCAACACCGTTTCCATCGATCACACGATCGAGCAGATCAGGACCAGGACCGCGCAGGTGATGCGCCGCGAGAACAGGCCGGACGGCTTCGTCAGCAGCGCTGCCGCCGCGACACTGGCGATCGTCGCCGGCATCGAGGATGCCGGCCTCAAGCTTGGCCGCGACGTCGATGTCGTGTCCAAGCAGTCGTCGGACCTGTTGCATCTGTTCCGGCCGGAATTGCTCGTCGTCAACGAGAACTTCCGCCTGGCCGGCTCCGATCTCGCCCGCTCCGTGCTCGGCTGGATCGGCGGCGCCGCACCCGGCTCGTTGCAGCGCCTGGTCGCCACCAGCGAGGTTCGGGCGTTCAGCCCGCCGGTTTCCGTTTAGGCCCTTGGGCTAGCCAGCCGCACCGCTTCCCCACGGCCCATGGAACGCGCCCTTGTCGTCGATGCGCTCGAAGCCGTGCGCGCCGAAGAAGTCGCGCTGCGCCTGGATCAGGTTCGAGGTGCCGCGGCCCTGGCGGTAGCTGTCGAAATAGGCAAGTGCGGAAGACAGCGCCGGCACCGGCGAACCGGCCTCCGAAGCCCTCGCCACGATGCGGCGCAGCGACGGATGCGCCTCCTGCATCAGCGCGATGAAGGCCGGGGCCATCAGGAGGTTGGTCGAGGCGCCGCCCTTGCTGAAGGCTTCCGCCATGGTGTCGAGCATCTGCGAGCGGATGATGCAGCCGGCGCGCCAGATCCTGGCGATGGTCGGCATCGGCAGGTTCCAGTTGAATTCCTTGGAGGCGCCGCTCATCACCGCAAAACCTTGGGCGTAGGCGGCGATCTTGCCGGCGAACAGCGCCAACTCCAGATCTTCCAGCAGGGCATCTTTGTCACCGGAAATCTTCGTCACGCCGACGTTGCCGTAGGCCTTTTCCGCCGCCAGCCGCTCGTCCTTGATCGATGACAGAACGCGTGCCGCCACCGCCGCCTCGATCGCCGTCGCCGGAATGCCGAGTTGCTGCGCCTCGATGACCGACCATTTGCCGGTGCCCTTCTGGCCGGCGCGGTCGAGGATGATGTCGACCACCGGCTTGCCGGTCTTCGGATCGTCTGATGCCAGCACCTTGGCGGTGATCTCGATCAGGTAGGAGTTGAGCCGGCCCTTGTTCCAGTTGGCAAACACCGCGCCGATCTCTTTCGGGCCCATGCCCAGGCCGTCGCGCAAGATGCCGTAAATTTCGGCGATCATCTGCATGTCGGCATATTCGATGCCGTTGTGGATGGTCTTGACGAAATGCCCGGCACCGTCGGTGCCGAGCCATGCCGCGCAGGGTTCGTCCTTGAACTTGGCGGAGATCGCCGTCAGCACCTTCTCGACGCGCTTCCATGAGTCCTCTGTGCCGCCGACCATGATCGACGGCCCGTGGCGCGCGCCCTCCTCGCCACCGGACACGCCCATGCCGATGAAGGTGAGGTCCGAGCCGGAAAGCTCGGAGAAGCGCCGCATCGTGTCGCGGAAATTGGCGTTGCCGGCATCGATGACGATGTCATTGGCCGACAGCACGCCGCGCAGCGCAGCGATCTGTTCGTCGACCGGCTTGCCGGCCAGCACCATGATGATGATCGGGCGCGGCGGCCGGATGGCGGCGGCAAGCTCTTCCAGGCTGTAGCAGGGCACGACCATGTCCCTGAGCGCGCCGGCGTTCTCGATGAAAGCGTCGGTGCGCGCCCTGGTGCGGTTGAAGACAGCGATGCGGTGCCCGTGCTCGGCGATGTTGAGCGCCAGGTTGGAGCCCATCGTGCCAAGGCCGATCAGGCCGATTTCGGCATTTTCCATCGTTTCTTCCCTGCTTCGGATCTTGTTGGTTCGAGCCCGCGATTTGCGCGGATGCCCATTCATCACGGGATGCCATTCTTCACGGGATGATTGACGGGCCTTTCGGGCCGCGTCAACCGCCTCGCCGAATTGTGTTGCGCGGATCGAACGTGAAGACCAGAGCCCGAGAAGATTGGCAATCGGCGCGGCCGCCGGGAAGTTCAGGTGCCGGCGTCGAGGGAGAAGCGGGTTCAGAAATTGTAGTTGGCATAGCCATGGTAGACCAAATCCACCATTGCGTCCCCTCCGGCAAAGAGCAGATTCACGTTCCAAGGAGGGTTCCAAGGCGGGAAGGGAACCACGAACTCGGTTTCCTGGCCATGGCAAACTCCCACGACGCGCCAGTCGTCGCGGATGAAGCCGAACAGAGGTCCTCCCGACCACCCGTGGCCGGCGAAGTTTGTCGTTTCAAGCTCGCGCGCATGCTTGTCTCCGTCGACATCTCTTATGAAGGCAGCCAGCTCGACAGCCGGGTATCCGGCGGCGAAATCAGGATAGCCAGCGCTCATGTAAAGATGGTCGAAATACTCATCGTGGTCGTCGAAGGCCTGCGTACCCAGCCAGCCGCAGACGTTGCCAATCGGATCAATCGTCCTGCAGATTGCATAGTCGCTGGCATCCGCTTTGAACGCCATATCCCAGAAGCCGTCATGCCTGACGCCATACCAGTCGCTGACCCATGTGGAGCCGAAGCGAGGGGAGTGACCCGGGTACATAGCCGGCGTGAATTCGATTTGACAGTTGCCGCTGTAGTCCCACGGCATGACATGGCTGGCTGTCATCAACAGGTTCGGCCCAACCATGAAGGCGGTGCCTCCTGGAAGCTCCTTGCCTTCGGAGAAGGTGCGGATGTGGCCTATCGCCGACCAGGGAAACGCCACCAGATCCATGCCGATAGCCGTAAGCCCCGACCGCTTGACGGCAATATCGCCGTCCGGTCCAGCAAAGAACGGTCGCAACCGTGGGACCGTTCGCACAGCGAGATGGCGAGGAACATAGGCCTTGAGCAGATCCTCGTTTCGCCTGCCCGTGCGCGTCGGCTTGCCCTCAGGCCGCGCGACGGCCTTCGCAACAGGCAGGTTGAGCCTCGATTCCAATCGCGGCACATAGCCCTTCGGCGCAGAGACCCGCTCAGCCACCTTGCGGGCGTCCGGAAATCGGCCCAGGCTGAGATGATTGATGATGTCGACAGGCATCGGCTCCGTCGGATCACGATCAAGTTTTTCGATGAGAGCGCCAAGGTCGTTGTGCGCAGCCAGCGCCCTGAAGTTTGGTTGTCGCCTATTGCGCCCGGCATTCTCGTTCCCCGCAGTGGAGAGGCGTTGCTCCTTCTTCATGCGATTTGTCCTCGCTTGCCCTTGCCAATGCGCCTCGATAGGGCGAGACGACCGCGATTGGCATCGAAACCGAAGTGATGGCCGCCAAAGTCGAACGAAAGCGACCATTTTGACAGTCGTCATTTGCCGACTGGGTCGCTCCTTTTTGCGGGTGCTATTTCGTGAGGACCATAAGGCCGACGCTACGGCCTGATATCGACGGGCGCCTCGATCTTCACCATCTCGAAGTCCGAGACCAGTATGTCGATGCGCACCGTCCACCGGCCCGGCACCGGGATGACGAGGTTGTCGACGCGCCAGCTGCCGTCACCGGGCTTGCTCGCAGCGCGCTTCAGCGGCTCGATGCCGGAATCGGGTTTTGACAGCACAAGCGTCACCTCCTTGGCGTCGAGCGGGCCGAAATCGCCGCTCATGATGACCATCGAGGCAACGACCGGGCCGGCATGGCCGGGAGTGATGCTGAGATCGGCCATCGCTTGCAGCGCGTGGATATGGACCGACACCGGTTGCGCTGCCGCAATCGCCAGGGCTCGTGGCGGCGGCGTGAAGCGCCAGCCCGCGGCAACGCCGAAAATCGCCAACACGATCAACGTCTCGACGCCGATCGAGCGGACCAGCCTGCGTTGAACTTCCGTCGATCCCGCCTCGGCCGATGCGGTGAGTTTCCAGCGATTGACGGCAGCAAGCGTGAACAGAAAGACCAGCAGCCCCAGCTTGATAAGCAGCAGCCTTCCATAGGCGGTCTCGACCAAAGCCGCGGGTGTCTGCACCTGGATGACGGCAAGCACGATGCCGGCAGCGGCAAGCACGGCCACCACGGGCAGGATCGCCCAAGAAAACCGCCGCAGGAATGGCGTGGCCCCCGCCGATTGCCCCTTCAGCGCCAGCCCGAGTGGGATCAATGCGCCGGCCCACAACGCGATGCCGACGCCGTGCAGGAACACCATCGGCCGCGTCAGCCATTGCGGCTCGGCGGCACTGGCATGGCCGCTGGCGGCAAGGGCGACCCCCACCCCGGCCAGGCCGGCCAGCGCCGATGGTTTGGCGGTGGCGCGGGGACCGGCCAGCGACAGCAGGCCAAGGCCCAGCGCGATCAGCGCGACCAGCACTGTCCAGCCGAAACTGGTGTCGAGCCCGGTCCGCCAGACGACCGATTGTGCCAGATGGGAGAGCGGCGCCCCCAATGCGTCCAGACCTTGCAAGCCGAGCGACAGGCACGACGCGACCAGCCCGCTCAGGATTGCAGCTGCAACGAAGCGCTGCCCGGCACGGCCACTTCCGGCCAACCAGGCAAGCGCGAAGGCGCCGCCAACGCCGAGGAAAAGGCCGACGTAGAGAAAGATTTTGCCCGTCCAGATAGCCGACCGCAACGGCCAGTCGACGGCTTCGGATACGGCGGGCGGCTCGCTGGGCGCGCCGATGGAAAACAGCAGCGATCCGCCGACGGGATGACCGTCTGCGGAGATGACGCGCCAGCTCAAGACATGCGTGCCGGACTTGAGTAGCTGCGGATTGTCGATCTCGACGGTCTGGTCGCTGAGCCGGAATGACGTTAGCGGAACCGGCTTGCCGTCGGGCTTCACCAGCGTCAGCACCAGAGGCGAGACCGGCTCGCTGAAGGTCAGCGAGAACTGCGCCGGCCCCTGTGCCAGCACCGCGCCGTCGGCCGGGTCGGTCTTGATCAGCGCGGCATGGGCAAAGGCCTGATCCGACACGGCAAGGCCGGCAAGAAACACGATCACGGCCAACAGGCCGGCGGCAAGCCGGCCGGCGCGTTGGCCGGTCATGGAAGCCGTTTGCAGGAGGGAGGTCGTGCCCATGTCACCGCCACGAAAAGGAGCGGCGCGCTCGAAAGGGCGCGCCGCCTGGGAGATCATTTCTTCGGCAGCAGCTTGATGCCGGGTGCCGGGCTTTCCAGCGCGTCTTCATCCTGCCCTGCCGCCGGGATCTCGATCCAGCGATCGGCGGCGCCGTCGCATTCCTGCACCACCGGGAAGTAGAGTTTTTGGCCCGCCGGCAGATCCGCCGTCAACGTCGCGCGGAAGACAAACTCGTCGTAGAATTCGTCCGGCAGGCTGCCAGCGCTCCAGTCGACTTCCTTGACCCCGTCGGCAACCGCCTGACCGTAGAGCTGGTAGGATTTCTCGTACTTGCCCTTCTTGGTCTGCAGCGTCCAGCCTGGCTTCGGCATCGGCTTCACCGCGATCACCCCTTCCGGAATCTGCACGCGCACGGCGGTCGTCGCCTTGCCTTCGCAGCCATGCGGCACGCGCAGAACGGCCTTGTAGGTCGAGCCGACCGCCGCCTCCTGGGTTTCGAACGTGATATGCGCGAAGGCGGCGCTGGTTCCGAGCGCGAGAAGTGCGCCGGCCGACAAAAGATATTTGTTCATGATGGTCCCTCGGATTTTCAAAATTTGTCGAACCGGCCGGATCAATTGGCGTGATCGTCCATGGCGCCACCGCCCATGCCTTCGACAGCGAAATCGACGCTGACGGCGCCGGCCTTTTCGAAGGTCAGGACGGCGGAGAACTTTTCGCCCTGTTTGGGTTGCCGCTTCAGGCCGATGAACATCAAATGATAGCCGCCAGGGGCAAGCGCGACCTTGCCGCCGGCCGGAATTTCCAGGCCGCCGGCAACCGGCCGCATGGTCATGACGCCGTCCTTGACGCCCATCTCATGCAGCTCGGCCTTTTCAGAAACATCGGACGAAATCGACACCAGCCGGTCCGGTGCACTGCCATTGTTGGTGACGGTGAAATAACCCCCGGCCACTTTGGCACCGGCAGGTGTGGCGCGCGACCAGGGGTGGCCGATCTCGAGATCGCCAAGTTTGAACTCATGCGCGAGGACGGACTGGGCGCCTGTGAACAGCAGCGCAAGAGCCAGCACGGCAATGCCGACACGCTCTTCGATGCCGCGTAGAATGCCGCCGGGCGCAGGACGCGCGGCGTCAGGGAAAAAATAGGACATGGTTGCTCCATGAAGTGATGGTCGCGCCGTTGCCGGTCGCGAGCAGTTTGATCTTTGGATGGGTACGCCCACGAAAGGTTCCGCCGGGCAAACAGGCTCAGGCCGTCAGCGGCGGCGCGCGCGGGTTCGACGGCGAGCGCTCACGCGCAAAGTCGAGATGAATGGCCGCCGGGAAGACAAAGGCGACCGTTTCAAAGGAAAGGCTGTGCAATGCTAGCCCGGCATCGGGCGGCGGCGCAAAGGCCGCCGAAACCATGCTGCAGCCGAGCACGCAGCATGCCGGAAGATGGGAGGGACGCTGGTCGCCGCCCGGAAGCTGGGTGGCGCCATCATGGGTACAGATGACGTTGCCGAACGCATCGAGCTGCGATGCGTTGGGACCGGCGCCGAAGGCGAATGCGCCAAGCGTCGACTGGAGCAACAGCAAGTAGGCCGCGACAAGCGCGACCGGCATGCTCCACCGTCTCCTCGATACGCCCAAAGCCCTGCCTCTTCACAGCAACGCGACATACCTAGCACGGGGCTGGCGGGTGGAAAATCGCCAAATCACCGCTGCGGCAACGCGGCATATCAATGCATGTCGCCCAAAAGGGTGCGGCGGTTTTGGGACAACGACATGCATGAAACAAGACTCTGAGCCTCAGCGCGGCTCAGGATTTTTGTAGCGACCGGCTCTCCGGGATCGAGGTCAGCAATGTCTGGCGCGCCGACTTCAGATGCTTGCGGCAGGCGGCGTCGACCTTGCCGAGGTCGCGCGATTTCAGCGCCTCGATATAGACCAGATGCTCGCCGATCGCGACTTCGTTGCGTTCGCGTTCCTGCGCCTTGTTCCACTGGTAGTGGTAGTGGAAGATCATGGCGATGACATCGTAGAAATCGACGATGAAGCGGTTATGCGATGCCCGGTGGATGAGTCTGTGCAAGCGCTCATCCAGCTCGGAGAATTCGTTGAAGCGGGTGGAGATCTCGTTTGCCAGCTGGCGATGCTCGTCTTCCAGACGGTCGAGATCGGCCCAGACCGCGCTGTCCTGCGGCAGAGCGGTGAAGGCGGCCGCCGAGCGCAGTTCGAACATTTCGCGGATTTCGGTCAGCTCCAGCGCGAAGGCGCGCGTAAAGCCCTTCAGCACCCAATGGCTGTTGCGGCGCTTCTCGATCAGGCCGAAGCGGGAGAAGCGGATCAGGAACTCGCGCACGCTGGTGGTGCCGACGCCGATCTCACGCGCCAGTTCGAGTTCGTTGATCTGCATGCCGGCTTCGGCGCCGCCGGCGAGCAGCCTGCGCATGAACGACCGTTCGATGATCTCGGCCAGCGTGTCGGTCTCTTCTTCGGGGAAAAAATCGTCCGGACGCGCTTCGCGCAGCACCGTCTTGGCGCGCTTGTCCCAGGCGATCAGCCCTGTCTCTTCCATGCGCGCAAGAATGGTGCGGACGGTCGTACGGCTGACGCCAAGCAAGGTGCCCAGTTCCGGCTCCGAAGGCAGGCTGCGCGTTTCGTCGAGCAGCCGCAGGCAGCGGTTGTAGGCATCCTTGTAGACGTTGTTGCTCTTCGACATCCCTGACCCGTTGCACGCCGTCGCTTGCGGCGGCCGGTTTGAAGCGCAATATGACGTTCCCATGGCCCTGAGAAGCGAAATTGCTTCCCGGAACAACCAAGGACATGCGGAACTCCCCAGTGAAAAAACAATTGACGCAAAACTGTTTTTTCACGATAAAAGACAATATCTCTAAACAGACGCGTGTCAATCCGTCCGCGCAACCCAGGATCACCCAGGAAACCGCCCGTGAACGCCTCCAACTGCATTCTCCTGTCCCCCGCCGACAATGTCGCCGTCGCCAATGGCCGCATCGAGATCGGCACCGCGCTGCCGGGCGGTGCCGTCGCCAGTGCGCTGATCGAGCCCGGCCACAAGGTGGCGATCCAGCCGATCGCCGTCGGCGAGGCCGTGGTAAAATACGCCCAGGCGATCGGTCGCGCGACACAGGATATTGCAGCGGGCGAGCACGTTCATTCGCACAATCTGGTTTTCGAATCCGGCCGCTTGCCGGTCGTGCCGCCGAGCGAGGCCGAGCACGCGACGGAGGCCGACCGGGCCCGCACCTTCATGGGCTATCGCCGCGCCGATGGCCGCGCCGGCACGCGCAACTTCATCGGCATCGTCGCCAGCGTCAATTGCTCGGCCACCGTCTGCCATTCCATCGCCGACACCGCCAACCGCACGCTGCTGCCTAAATATCCCGGCATCGACGGCTTCGTGCCGATCGTCCACGGCCAGGGCTGCGGCATGAGCGGCACCGGCGACGGCATGATGGTGCTGCACCGCACGCTTGCCGGCTATGCCCGCCACCCGAATTTCGGCGGCGTGCTGATGGTCGGCCTCGGCTGCGAGGTCAACCAGCTCACCCTCTACGGCCAGAAGGGCGTCGCTGCCGGCAAGCGCCATTTCAACATCCAGGACGCCGGCGGATCGCGCAAATCGGTGGAAAAGGCGATGGGCGTGCTGGCCGAGATCGCCGAGGAAGTCGGCCAGCTGAAGCGTGAGCCGATCCCGGTCAGCGAGATCGTCGTCGGCCTGCAATGCGGCGGCTCCGACGGCATGTCGGGCATCACGGCCAATCCGGCGCTGGGCGCGGCTGTCGATATCCTGGCTGGCGTCGGCGGCATCGGCATCCTCTCCGAGACCACGGAGATCTACGGCGCCGAACATCTGCTTGCCTATCGCGCGGCAACGCCTGAGATTGCGCAGAAGCTCGACGGTTTCGTGAAATGGTGGGAGGACCACGTCGCCAAGCATGGCGCCTCGATCGACAACAACCCCTCGCCCGGCAACAAGCGCGGCGGTCTCACCACCATCCTGGAGAAGTCGCTCGGCGCGGTCGCCAAGGGCGGTCAGACGCCCCTCAACGGCGTCTTCGGCTACGCCGAAAAAGTCACTGGCAGCGGCCTCGTGTTCATGGACACGCCCGGCTACGACCCGGTTTCGGCGACCGGCCAGGTGGCGGGCGGCGCCAACGTCATCGTCTTCACCACCGGCCGCGGCTCATGCTTCGGCTGCCGCCCGACGCCGTCGATCAAGGTCGCCACCAACTCCACCATGTACCACCAGATGGAAGAGGACATGGACGTCAATTGCGGCGTCATCGCCTCGGGTGAAAAGACCATCGCCGGCATGGGTCGCGAGATCTTCGAACTGATCGTCGAGACGGCTTCCGGCCGCAAGACCAAGAGCGAGGACTTCGGCTACGGCGACAACGAGTTCGTGCCCTGGCATCTGGGCGCAACACTTTAGATTTTACTGATGTAAAGTAGACTGCGCGCCGGTCAGCGGCGGGCAACGGGGAGGTTGTGCATGGAAAGACGCCGCATCGGCCAGACAGCGCTGGAAGTCACCGAGGTCAGCTTCGGCGGCGCTGCACTTGGCGGCCTTTACCGCGCCTGTTCGCGCGAAGCGGCGATGGAGACGCTGCAGGGCGCCTGGGATGCCGGCCTGCGCTATTTCGACACCGCACCCTTCTACGGTTTCGGACTGTCGGAGCGCCGCTTCGGCGACTTCCTGCGCTACAAGCCGCGCGATTCCTATGTGCTGTCGACCAAGGTCGGCCGGCTGTTCCGCCCGGTGCCGGACGATCAGGTTCCCGATCACTCCTATGTCGATCCGCTGCCCTTCGCGCTCGACTACGACTATTCCTATGACGGCATCATGCGGTCGGTCGAATTCAGCTATGCGCGGCTTGGCCTAAACAGGATAGACATCCTGTTTGTCCACGACATCGGCGCCTACACCCATGGTGTCGAGAAGACCAAGCTGCACTTTCGCGACCTGATGGACGGCGGCCTCAAGGCACTTGAAGAGCTGAAACGGTCCGGCGTCATTTCCGCCTATGGGCTTGGCGTCAACGAAGTGCAGATCTGTCTGGACGTGATGCGCGAGGCGCCGCTCGACTGCATCCTGCTCGCCAGCCGCTATTCCTTGCTCGACCGCAGCGCCGAAGCGGAGTTGCTGCCCCTATGCCGGGCGCGGCAGACCTCCTTGGTCATTGGCGGCGTGTTCAACTCCGGTATCCTGGCGACCGGGCCGGTGCAAGGCGCACATTTCGACTACCGCCCTGCCAGCCATGACGTGCTCGACCGCGTCGGCGCAATGGAAAGGATCGCCGCCGAGGGTGGCTATCCGCTCGCCGCCGCAGCGTTCCAATTCCCCTTGCATGAACCTGCCGTCGCCACCGTGCTGACCGGCACCGCCAAGCTGGCGAACCTGACGCGCAACCTCCAACTGCTCGACATCGACGTGCCGGAGACGGAATACGCCAGATATCGTCCCCACACGCTGGTGCAGGAGCTGGTGTGAAACTCCATATTCTTGCGGTCACACGAAGGAATGGACATTCTATATTGACGAAATGATGGAATTAATATTCCATACGTTCCCGGAACGGAACGGAAGTGCGACGGCGCCAATGGGGAGCAGCGCGGTGGATTTGCCTCTGCCAGGCCTCGCAAGGACTGATCAAACAGCGCTTGCATCGATCTGTTCGATGCATTATCAAAACATGGCAATTGTTTTTTATTGATAAAGTTCTGTTTTGGATCACGCCTATCCGGACGGAGCTTCCGTATCGTTCACCGGGCGACTTAGGGAGGAAACCTCATGAAATTCGTGACCAGCATTCTCAACCGCCGCGCCGTCATGGCGCTGGCAGCAGCTTCGATGCTCGCCGGCGTCATGCATTCGGCGCCGGTTTCGGCGGCGGACGTCACCATTCCGATCATCGTCAAGGACACCACGTCGTTCTACTGGCAGATCGTTCTGGCCGGCGCCCGCAAGGCCGGCAAGGATCTCGGCGTCAACGTGCCGGAACTCGGTGCCCAGGCTGAAACCGACGTCAACGGCCAGGTCTCGATCCTCGAGAACGCCGTTGCCAGCAACCCGGCGGCGATCGTCATTGCGCCGACCGAGTTCAAGGCGCTTGGCAAGCCGATCGATGAAGCCGCTGCCAAGGTCAAGGTCATCGGCATCGACTCCGGCGCCGACTCCAAGGCCTTCACCTCGTTCCTGACCACCGACAACGTCCAGGGCGGCCGCGTCGCTGCCGACGGCCTCGCAGCCGCCATCGGCGCCGCCAACGGCGGCAAGATCGAGGGCGACGTCGCCCTGATCACCAACGCGCCGGGCGCCGGCTCGCTCGAACAGCGCAAGCAGGGCTTCACCGAACAGCTGGCCGCCAAATATCCGGGCCTCAAGCTGGTCGCCGATAAATATGCCGACGGCCAGGCCACCACCGGCCTCAACATCGCCACCGACCTGATCACCGCCAACCCGAACCTCAAGGGCATCTTCGCTTCCAACCTGATCATGGCGCAGGGCGTCGGTCAGGCTGTCGCGGAAAACAGCCTTGGCGGCAAGCTGGCGCTGGTCGGTTTCGACAGCGACGAGAAGCTGATCAAGTTCCTCAACGACGGCGTCATTTCCGCCCTCGTCGTCCAGGATCCGTACCGGATGGGCTATGACGGCATCAAGACCGCACTCGCCGCTTCCAAGGGCGAGAAGGTCGAAGCCAATGTCGACACCGGCGCCAATCTGGTGACCAAGGACAACATGAAAGACCCCAAGATCGACGCGCTGCTCAATCCGAAGCTCTGAGCCGTCGCATCCGCAATGGTCTCCGGGGCACCTCGCCCCGGAGACAAGCTGCCGCACAAACGGCTTGGCAATCCATAAGCGTAGGCTAGGCTGTTTTCGAGACATATCCTTGTCTCGCCGCGTGCCAATCGTGAGGCCAATCTGGGAGGATTGTCATGACATCGACGGCGCAGGAACTGCATCCGGCCCCTGTGCTGGAACCGGGGCGGACCATCCTCGAATTGCGCGGGCTGGAGAAGCGCTATCCCGGCACCCACGCGCTGAAGCCGGTCGACCTCGCCTTCAAGTCCGGTGAGATCCACGCCATCGTCGGCGAGAACGGCGCCGGCAAATCCACGCTCATCAAGCTTCTGACCGGCGTCATGCCGCGCACCTCCGGAGAGATCGCCTGGGAGGGCCAGCCGGCTGCCCTGGCGACGCCGCATGAGGCGATGGCGCTCGGCATCAATGCCGTGCACCAGGAAGTCGTGCTGTGCCGCCACCTGACGGTCGCCGCCAACATGTTCCTCGGCGAGGAGAATTCGCGCTTCGGCATCCTGCAGCAGCGTGCCATGGTCAGGCAAGCGCAGACCATCATCGACGATCTCGGCTTCGACCTGCCGGCGCATGTCACGCTGGGCGACCTCACTATCGGCCAACAGCAGCTGATTGCTGCCGCACGCGCCACCGTGCGCGGCACCAAATTCCTGATCTTCGACGAGCCGACCGCCTACCTCACCCGCAAGGAGGCCGACCAGCTCTTCACCCTGATCCGCCGGCTGAAGGGCGAAGGCGTGACGATCATCTACATCAGCCATCGCATGGAGGAGGTGTTCGAACTCGCCGACCGTGTTTCCGTGCTGCGCGACGGCACGCTGGTCGGCACCCGCAACATCGCCGAGACCAACGATGCCGAGCTGGTCAAAATGATGATCAACCGCTCGATCGAGCAGGTTTATCACAAGGAGCATTTCACGCCGGGCGCCGCGATCCTCGAGGCGAGGAGCCTGTCCGGCAAGGGCTTCGAAAATGTCTCGATGACGGTTCGCGCCGGCGAGATCGTCGGTCTCTATGGCCTGATCGGCGCCGGACGGAGCGAGTTCGTCACCACGCTCTACGGCCGCCATCGCAAATCGGCCGGCCAGATTCTGTGGGAAGGCAAGGAAGTTCAGGTCAACTCCGAACATGACGCGATCAAGCTCGGCATGGCGCTGGCGCCGGAAAGCCGCCGCGACCAGGGCCTCTGCCTCAATCTGCCAGTCGGCTTCAACCTGAACCTGCCGATCTACAAGCGTATCTCGAACAATCTGCTGATTTCGAGCACGCAGGAGAAGACGCAAGCCGATCGCCAGATCGCCGATCTGCGCATCAAGACACCGACGCGCGGCGCGCTGGCATCCAGCCTGTCGGGCGGCAACCAGCAGAAGATCGTCATCGGCAAATGGCTGGCGCACGGCGCCAAGCTGTTCATCTTCGACGAACCGACGGTCGGCGTCGATGTCGGCACCAAGGCCGAGATCTACCGCCTGTTCAGCGCACTTTTGTCAAAGGGCGCCGGCATCATCCTGATCTCGTCCTATCTGCCGGAAGTCTATGAACTCGCCGACACGCTGCATGTGTTCCGGCGCGGCAAACTGGTGGCGACGCACGGTTTTCACGCCGCCAGCCACGAGGATATTCTCACTCAGGCGCTCGCCGAGAAACAAGAAAAGCTGGGAGGACAGATATGAGCACCGAGGCGATCGCCGTCGAAAAACCGAAGCGCAACTACAACGTCCTGTTTGGGCTGACGCTTTTGGCGCTGCTGGTTCTGCTCTGGATTCTTCTCTCCGTGGCGACGACGAGCTTCGCCTCCGCCAACAACATGGCCAATCTCTTGCGCCAGGGCTCGATGATCGCCATCATGGCGGTCGGCCAGACCTTCGTCATCATCACCGGCGGCATCGACCTGTCGGTCGGCGCCGTGGTCGGTTTCGCCACGGTGGTCGTGGCCATGATGATCAATGCCGGCTTCCCCATCTGGCTCGCCATTCTGGTGACGCTGCTGGTCGGCGTCGCCATCGGCATGTTCCACGGCTTCGGCATCGTCAAGATGGGCCTGCCACCCTTCATCATCACGCTGGCAACGCTGACCTCGCTGCGCGGCATCGGCCTTTTGATGACCAACGGCAATTCGATCAACATCAACAGCGACACCTTCACCGCCTTCTCGCGCAATTCCTTCATCGGCATCCCCAACCTGTTCTGGATGGTGATCCTGGTCGGCATTCCGGCCTATATCTTCCTGCACCACAGCCGCTGGGGCCGATACCTGTTTTCGGTCGGCTCCAACGCCGAGGCTTCGCGTCTGTCCGGCGTCAATGTCCAGCGCACCATCTACATGGCCTACACGCTGTCGGGCCTGTGCGCCGCCTTTGTCGGCGTGCTGCTGGCCGCCCGCATCGGCATCGGCAACCCGACGCAGGCCGAGGGCTGGGAACTGCAGGCGATCGCGTCTTCGGTCATCGGCGGCACCTCGCTGTTCGGCGCCGTCGGCTCGGTGCATGGGCCGCTGCTCGGCGCCTTCATCCTGGCCACCATCAACAACGGCGCCAACCTGCTCAACGTCAATTCGTTCTGGCAGCGCATCATCACCGGCGCGCTGATCATCATCATCGTCTAC
>NZ_RZQY01000320.1:0-6594 GCF_003998575.1 Mesorhizobium sp. M7A.F.Ca.CA.001.10.2.1
GGGGATGCCGGGGAATGAAAAACAAGCATGTGGCCGTCTTGCTGGGTGGTTTTTCGTCCGAGCGGCCCGTGTCTCTTTCGTCGGGAAAGGCTTGTGCCGATGAACTCGAGAAGGAAGGCTACCAGGTCACCCGTGTCGATGTCGGGCGCGATGTCGGCTCCGTGCTTGCCGAGCTCAAGCCCGATGTCGCCTTCAATGCGCTGCACGGCCCTTTTGGCGAGGACGGCACCATTCAGGGCATCCTTGAATATCTCGGCATTCCCTACACCCATTCCGGCGTGCTCGCTTCGGCTCTGGCCATGAACAAGGAGCAGGCCAAGCGGGTTGCCAAGTCGGTCGGCATCGTGATCGCCGAATCGAAGGTCGCCAGCCGCTTCGCCATCCAGAACAAGCACCCGATGAAGCCGCCCTATGTGGTCAAGCCGGTCAATGAGGGTTCGAGCTTCGGTGTCGTCATCGTACATGAAGGCCAGTCGCATCCGCCGCAGGTGATCGGCTCGTCCGAGTGGAAATATGGCGATACCGTCATGGTTGAGCGCTACATCCACGGCAGGGAGCTGACCTGCGCGGTGATGGGTGATGTGGCGCTGGGGGTCTGCGAGATCATCCCGACCGGCCATTCCTTCTATGACTATGATTCAAAATATGTCGCCGGGGGATCAAAGCACGAATGCCCCGCAAAAGTTTCACCGAATATTTACCAAAAAATACAAACACTGGCGCTCAAGGCTCACCAAGCGATCGGCTGTCGCGGCGTTTCCCGTTCGGACTTCCGTTACGATGATCGTCATTCCGAAAACGGCGAGATTGTCTGGCTCGAGGTCAACACCCAGCCGGGTATGACGCCGACGTCCTTGGTGCCTGAAATCGCCGCCCAGGCCGGGCACTCGTTTGGCGATTTGTTGAGTTGGATGGTGGAGGACGCTTCGTGCCTGCGTTGAAATGGAGACAAGGTTGGGAGAGGGGCGCGGCGGGGCCGGCGCTGTTCGGCCTGCCATTGTCGTCGGGCCATTTCGTGCTGCCGCGCATGCTGCGCCGCCCGGTGCGCATTCTGGCGCGCCTGGGCGTCGGGGAATTCCAGGCGCCGCGCTTTTCCGCGGCCATGATGTCGGCCGTGCTGATTTTCTCGAGCAGTGCCTATGGCGCCTATCTCGGCGGTCATGTCGAGGGTATCGTGCAGAGCATCACCGCCCGTACCGGCTTTGCCGTCGATCAGGTCAAGGTGGTCGGCAATCGCCAGACCTCGGAAATCGACATACTCGACAGGCTTGAACTCGACGGTTGGACGTCGCTGATCGGCTTTAATGCCGAGGCCGCGCGGGAACGAATTGCGACATTGCCGTGGATCGAGGTCGCGGCCGTCCGCAAGGTCTACCCGCATACTCTGGAAGTGCGCGTCGAGGAGCGTGAGGCTTTCGCGCTCTGGCAACAGGGTGACGCGCTTTCGGTCATCGAGCGGAATGGCGCCATGATCGCGCCGTTCTCGGGCGGCAAGCAGGCGCTCCTGCCGCTGCTGATCGGCATCGGCGCGCCGGCGAGCGCGCCCGATTTCCTGGCCAAGGTCGAGAAATATCCCGAGCTCGCGAGCCGGATCAAGGGTTATATCCGTGTTGGCGAACGGCGCTGGGACCTGAAGCTGGACAATGGCATCACCATCAAGCTTCCCGAGGATGACGAGGAACAGGCGCTCGCCGAACTCGTCAAGATGGATCATGACAACGGCTTGCTGTCGCGCGACATCGCCGCCGTCGACATGCGCCTGACGGACCGGCTGGTCGTGCAGTTGACGGCGGAAGCGGCGACGCAGCGCGAAGCCGCCCTCAACGAGAAACCCAAGAGCCTGAAGCGCAAGCCGGAGACGAAGATATGAACTGGCTTGGCGGTCCTGGCGATGCCGCGTCGCGCCGGTCCGGCACCCTGACGGTGCTGGATGTCGGTTCGAGCAAGGTCTGCTGCATGGTGGCCAAGCTGAAGCCATGCGATGACGGCAAGCTGCTGCGCGGCCGCTCGCACCGGATCCAGGTGATCGGCATCGGCCATCAGAAATCGCAAGGCGTGAAGTCGGGTGTCGTGGTTGACCTCGATAGGGCGGAACATGCCATCCGCCTTTCCGTCGACGCGGCCGAGCGCATGGCCGGGCTAACGGTCGATTCGCTGATCGTCAACATGACGGCCGGCCGGCTGAAGAGCGAAGCCTTCTCCGCCACCATCAATCTAGGCGGCCACGAGGCCGACGAGGCCGACATCAAGCGCGTTCTCGGTGCCGGCGCCAAGCAGGCGCTGAAGGCCGAGCGCGAGGTGATCCATTCGCTTCCCGTCGGTTTCTCGCTCGATGCCGAACGCGGCGTGCGCGATCCGCGCGGCATGGTCGGCGACGCACTCGGCGTCGACATGCATGTGCTGACCGGCGACGCCGCGCCGATGCGCAATCTGGAGCTTTCCATCAACCGTTCGCATCTGTCGGTCGAGCGCATGGTGGCGACGCCCTATGCCAGCGGCCTGGCGGCCTTGGTCGACGACGAGCTGGAAATGGGCGCGGCCTGCATCGACATGGGCGGCGGCACGACGACGATCTCGGTGTTTTCGGAAGGCAAGTTCGTCCATGGCGACGCCATCGCCATCGGCGGCAACCACGTCACGATGGACATGGCCAAGGGGCTGTCGACCTCGCTCGATGCCGCCGAACGGCTGAAGGTGATGCATGGCTCGGCACTGCCGGGCAGCGCCGACGACCGCGACCTGGTCTCGATCCAGCCGATCGGCGACGACGGTGACGTGCCCTTGCAGATCCCGCGCTCGGTGATGACGCGCATCGTGCGCGCCCGCATCGACGAGACGCTCGAACTGCTGCGCGACCGGCTGAACAAGTCCGGCTATGGCAATGCAGTGGGCAAGCGTGTGGTTCTTACCGGTGGCGCCAGCCAGCTTGCCGGCCTGCCGGAGGCGGCGCGCCGCATCCTGGGACGCAATGTGCGCATCGGCCGCCCGCTCGGCGTGGCCGGTCTGCCGGAAGCGGCGAAGGGGCCGGCCTTCTCGGCTGCGGTGGGGCTTCTGATCTATCCGCAGATGGCGAGCTTCGAGAGCCATCCGGCGAAAGGAATTTCCGGTCTCAAAATGACCGGAACGGGCGGAAAACTGCATCGCATGAGTCAGTGGTTGAGAGACAGTTTCTAAAATTGACGGGGACAGCCCCATAGGCGGCCGCGGCGGCGAAGCGGCGTGAAAGGCAAAGGACGGAGACAATGACCATCAATCTGCAAAAGCCGGACATCACCGAGCTTAAGCCGCGCATCACCGTGTTCGGTGTCGGCGGCGGCGGCGGCAATGCCGTCAACAACATGATCACCGCCGGTCTGCGCGGTGTCGAGTTCGTGGTGGCCAACACCGACGCGCAGGCGCTGACCATGTCGAAGGCCGGCCGCCTGATCCAGCTCGGCGCGCATGTCACCGAAGGCCTTGGCGCCGGCTCGCAGCCGGAAGTCGGCCGTGCGGCGGCGGAAGAGTGCATCGATGAAATCCTCGATCACCTGACCAACACCCATATGTGCTTCGTCACCGCCGGCATGGGCGGCGGCACCGGCACCGGTGCTGCTCCGGTCGTTGCCCGCGCAGCGCGCGAAAAGGGCATCCTCACCGTCGGCGTCGTCACCAAGCCGTTCCACTTCGAAGGCCAGCGCCGCATGAAGACAGCGGATTTCGGCATCGAGGAATTGCAGAAATGCGTCGATACGCTGATCGTCATCCCCAACCAGAACCTGTTCCGGCTGGCCAATGACAAGACCACCTTCGCCGATGCCTTCGCCATGGCCGACCAGGTGCTCTATTCCGGTGTCGCCTGCATCACCGACCTGATGGTCAAGGAAGGCCTGATCAATCTCGACTTCGCCGACGTCCGTTCCGTCATGCGCGAGATGGGCAAGGCGATGATGGGCACCGGCGAGGCTTCCGGCGAGGGCCGCGCGATGGCCGCCGCCGAAGCGGCGATCGCCAACCCGCTGCTCGACGAGACATCGATGAAGGGCGCCAAGGGCCTGCTGATCTCGATCACCGGCGGCCGCGACCTGACGCTGTTCGAAGTCGACGAAGCCGCGACCCGTATCCGCGAGGAAGTCGACCAGGACGCCAACATCATCCTGGGCGCCACTTTCGACGAGGAACTCGAAGGCGTCATCCGCGTCTCGGTGGTTGCCACCGGCATCGACAAGTCGGCGGCTGAAATCGCCGCCGCGCCGATCTCGATCCGCACGGCGCCTCCGAAGCCGGCCAGCCGCCCGGCGGCTCAGATCGCGGAGGTTCGTCCGGCGCCTGTCCAGCAGGCGGCATACGAGCCACGCGCTATCGACCCGGTCGCGGAAGCCATCCATCTGGCCGAAGCCAATGCGGCGGCCATGGCGCAGGCGCGCCCGGCCCCGGTCGCCCACGCTGAAGATTTCCGCCCGCAGAGCAAGATCTTCCAGGCGCCGCCCGCCCAGCCGATGCCGCAGCCGGTGGTCCAGCAGATGCAGCCGGCCCCGCAGCCGCGCGAGATGCTGCAGCGCGAGGCGCCGCAGCCGGTTGCCATGGCGCCGCAGCGCATGCCGCGCGTCGAGGACTTTCCGCCGGTCGTCAAGGCCGAGGTGGATGCCAAGAGCCGCCCGGTCGACCACGAGAACAACAGCGGACCGATGGGCCTGCTGAAGCGCCTGACCAATGGCCTGACCCGTCGCGAGGAAGAACCCGCACGGCTGCAGCCGGCGCAGCCGCGCGAGCCCAAGCTGCGCCAGGCCGCGCCCGAAGTGCGCCGTCTCGCCAGCCAGGATGCGCAGCTCTATGCGCCGCGCCGCGGCCAGCTCGACGATCAGGGCCGCCTGACGCCGCAGGTGAGGACGACTCAGGAAGACGATCAGCTGGAGATTCCGGCGTTCCTGCGCCGCCAGGCCAACTGATTGGTAAACGGACTGTAACATTTGTTAACAGGCAAGCGAGGAATCGCTTGCCTGTTAATGTTTTAAATGATGTGATTTCAACGACTTACCAAGTCGCACTCGTTCCATTTTGCGGTTACACAGAGTAAGAAACCGTGATTTGGAGTCTCCCTGACGGGACATTATCTTCGCTGCCTACCATCATCGGTTTGCCGGGATTTCGGGGGAAGTCACCCTGCCAGCCGATTCACACAAGAGCCGCGCCCTCGGGCTGGAGAAGCGGACCTAGGCATTACGGGCTTATGGGGATTGTCTTGCACGACTATCAGACGACATTGAAGACGCGCGCGTCGCTTACCGGCACCGGCGTCCACAGCGGCAAGGAAGTGTCCATCAGCTTCGTGCCCGCGGATGCCGACACCGGCATCGTTTTCCAGCTTTTCAACGGTGCGGAACAGGGCCGCGAGTTTCGTGCCCTGGTTTCGGAAGTCGGCGCTACCGACCTGTGCACCATGCTTGGTGATCCCGCCGGCGAGCATATCGCCACGGTCGAGCACATCATGGCGGCGCTGTTTGGGCTCGGCATCGATAATGTCGCTGTCGAGATCGATGGTTCCGAGGTTCCTATCTTCGATGGCAGCGCCATGGCGTTCGTCGAAGCCATCGATCAGGCGGGTATCGAGACGCTCTCGGTCAAGCGGCGCTATATCAGGGTCATCAAGCCGGTCCGCATCGAGAACGGCGCCTCGTGGGCGGAGTTTCGGCCCTATGACGGGACCCGTTTCGAGATCGAGATCGACTTCGAAAGCCCGGCGATCGGTCGTCAGCTGTTTGCCTCCGACCTCAATGCCGATATTTTCCGTCGTGACATCGCGCGCGCCCGCACCTTCGGCTTCATGAAGGATGTCGAGCGGCTGTGGGCCGCAGGCTACGCGCTCGGCTCCTCGCTGGAGAACTCGCTGGTCATCGGCGACGACAACCGCGTCATCAATATGGGCGGCCTGCGCTACCCCAACGAATTCGTGCGACATAAGACGCTGGACGCCATGGGCGACCTGGCGCTGGCCGGCGCCCGCTTCATCGGCTGCTTCCGCTCCTATCGCGGCGGCCACAGGATGAATGCCGCGGCCCTGCGCCGTCTGCTCTCGGACCGCACGGCGTTCGAGATCGTCGAGACGACGCGCCGTGAGCGTGGCCGCAGCGCCGAGATGAACGCCGTCAATGCGCCACTCTACGCACCCTGGATGATCTGATTTCCCAGGTTTTTTTCGGGTTCCATGGTGATAGCGAATGTTGCAGGAATGCACCACCCGCCAGTGAAATTGCATTGATGTCCAAGTGGCGTCCGGCCGCCACAAAAATGCGCGATTGGCCGGAGATAGCGTTGCCGGGCAAGGCGGTTATGGTTTATGGCTGCTGCCGTCGATTAATGCATGTCATTCAAAAGTGGGGACCAGTTTTGAAACAATGGCGTGCAACTGGCATTGAAATAGCGCCGAAAGGGCGAGATCCAATCATGTTCTTCAAGCGAGTTGGTCAATTGAAAGCACCGCAGAGGGCTGTTTTCCTGGCGCTTTCAGTAGTTGTTCCATCGCTCTTTCTGTCGGCCTGCATGTCGTCGGAGAAAGATATCGACCTGTCGACCTATGTCGAGCAGACCGAGCCGGCCGATGTTCTCTACAATCAGGGC
>NZ_RZQY01000321.1:0-6587 GCF_003998575.1 Mesorhizobium sp. M7A.F.Ca.CA.001.10.2.1
CGCCAACATCGCCGAAAGCGGCGCGGATGCGGCTGGTCGCTGCGTCGCGGACGAAGCGGCTGTCCTCGACCAGCATGCCCTTGGCCGAGGCGTGGATTTCCCCCGAAAGCTGGTCGAAGGCTGCCTGGGCTTCGGCGTCGGTGGCTAGACCGGCAACGGCATTGAACACAGCCCCACCGGTCAGGCTGTCCAGCCCTTCACCGGTGGCAATCTGGTTCGGCGTCAGCCCGGCATCGGCGAAGTCGCGCACCTTGGTCACGTCGAGATAGGCGTTGTTGGCATCATAGGTGTCGGTCACAGACAGGAATGGAGTGCTGGTGACACCGGTCACACTATTGAACGTACCGGTCAGCCCGCCATTCGCCGTCAGCACTGTGTAGGTGCCGATAGCAAGGCCGCCGACACGCACCCCTAGAATCGCATCCGTGATATCGGCAGTTCCCGTGGTTGTGAATTTATCCGCGCTGGCACCGCTGACGTCGACGGCCAGCACCGAGCCGGCGGCGAAGGCCGCATTGCCACCAGTCTGCTCGGTGATGTCGCCAGCCACGTCATTCATCATGCTCAACTGGCCCTTGTTGGTGAAACTGGCCAAGCCGTTGAACGTCGTCGTCACGGCGACGGTTGCGCCGAGGTTGGCGGCATAAATGTTGTTGCCGATATTGTTGACCAACGTGCCGCCGCTGAACGCGTTGCTGCCGCCGGCGGTGGCCCAATTGCCACCGTTGGTGACGACATTGCCCACTGCTGCGCCCAGCTTGACCGTGCCGATCAGGGTCCCATTGTTGTTGAAGGCCACCGGGCCGCCCGATGCATCGATTGCCAGCGCCGCGGAGGTTTGCGCGTTGTTGCGCACCAGACCGCTGGTGGTGATGGAAATCGCCTGGCCCGCGGACGACACCGCCTTGATCGCGGCGTCGCCGCCTTCGACCGTACCTGTCGCCGTGATGGTGGTGGCGCCGGTTCCCCTGTTATCGGCATTGATACCGTTTTCGTGGCCGTTGACTGCCGTGACGTCGATCGTCAGGCCGCCCGTCGCGGTGGCGGCGTTGAAGGCGTATATGCCGTCGGTGCCTATTCCGGTCACCATGCCGGTCGCCGTCACGCCGGTGGCTCCGTTGCCGCTGTTGTAGGCGCGGATACCATTGGTCCCGCCGGTGACTGCCACGGCGTTCACTGTCAGGCCCGTACCCGTGGTATAGACATCGATGCCGTTGTCGACCGTTCCAGTCACCGTACCCGTCGCGGTCACGCTGGTGGCACCGGTCCCGTTGTTCTGGGCATAGATGCCGGCGAAGCCACCATTGACTGCCGCCGCACTCACCGTCAGTCCGGCCCCGTCTGTGTAGGCATCGATGCCGTTGTTGCTTGCCCCAGTCACCAAGCCCGTCGCCGTAACGCTGGTGAAGCCTGTGCCGTTGTTGGTGACGGCGATGCCGCCCTTGCCGCTAACCGCCGCGGCACTCACCGTCAGGTCGGTCGCCGTGGTGCCGTTGGTGGCATAAATACCGTCTTCGCTTGAGCCGGCTACGGCAGCCATCGTGGCTATGATGCTGGTGGCGCCGCTGCCGTCGTTCGAGGCAAAGATGCCGTACCGGCCGCCGGTCACCTTGCCGTAGGCGGTGACATTCAGATCGCTGCCAGCAGGGACGGTCGGGCCTGAAAAGGTCACGGTACCATTCAGAATCGTATTGACGACATCGAGTTGTTGTCCGCCATTGACGGCATGGATGCCGTCGCCGGTGCCGCCAGTCACGTCGCCATTGGCGGTGATGTTCAGGGCTGCGGTCGCCCCCTGGTTGATCGCGGAAATGCCGACATTGGTGCCGCTCACTTTTCCGGTGGTGACGTCGGCATCCGAGCCTAGCGAATAGACGACGACGCCATAGCCATTGGCGCCGGTCGCCGTGATATCGCCGGTGGCGTTGACGGCGGTGGCGCCGTCGCCGGTATTGATGGCGGCGAGGCCGATCAGGGCGCCGGTCAAGGCACCATTGGTATCGATGGTCACCGCGCCACCCGGGTTCGCTCCGTAATGGGGAGGTGCCACCTGTGGAACCAGCGACACGACGCCAAGGCCGATGCCCGTCGTCGAGCTTAGCGCCGAAGAATTGGCATCGGTGTAGCTGACCGCGCCGCTGCCCAGTATGCCGAGCGCGAAGGGATCGCTGGTGGTAACGCTGAACCCCGGATCGGTGGTGACCGAAGGGTTGGCCGGAGCAAGGGCAAGGGCGATGAAGTCGCCCAGGTCGAGCGGCAAGCCGATCGTGGTGGGTACGATCTGGCCGGTGGTGTTGACGCCGGAGCAGACATAGTTGGGTGGCGCCGCCGGCGTGCAGGCGGCGTCGGCATTTTGGCCCAAGCCGAGCAGCGTCGCCCCGGCCATCGCCGTGCTGACCAGCAAGCGGTTGCGATAGCGACGATTGCGATCGTTGAGATTCATGTAGTGCCCCAGCCCCGATCCCGACAGATCGCCCTCGGCGGGAGCCGAAGCGATCGTCAGTGTTTCCTGCCAATGGCTGATCGAATGCCGCCGGCTTTCCTAGTCGTCAAATGACGACGGTCCGCCGCTTTGTGCCGCCAATGACCGCTTGCGGTGGCCGGACTGTTACATCGAGGATACACATTCCATTCGACTAATTTACCGGCGAGTGGGGCGACAAGCCGCACGAAAACCCGTCGGCCCGAGCTACCTTGCACAGCCAGCCATGTTGCCCCTTGCACAACATGGCCGGCAGCAGCAAAGAGCCGGCTTTCGAGCTTGATCCGAAGGATCAGCTTGTCGGCGCCGACGGTCCGCCTCTAGCCCGCGCCAACTGGCCGAGCCGACCATGACAGCGGTCTCGCCACGAAGCGCAGAAGGCACGATTAATCGAGGAGCCGATTTGGCTTGCCACCATCCATCTTGCTTTTGTGGATACGCTCCAGAATTGCGCGGGCAGCCTCGGCTCGCTCCTTCGGCCGCCCGGTCAGAAGCTGGCCTCCCAGTGAAGCCGGCATCTCCATCTCGCAATCCCAGACCGTCCATGCGTTGGTCGGGTCGAGTATGCAAATGTACCTCTGGAGCCTTTTTTCATCGGTCAACTCAGGTGCTCCCGACATCGAGGCTACGCACAGGACTTGGCAGGACCAGCGCATGAACACTCCACACGCTACGGCTTGACCGGTTTGGTCTCTTTCTTCGGCTGTACGGCCATCGACGGCCCCTCCGGCGGCGGGCCGGCGGCGTCCGGCTTCGACTGCTCTGCCACCGGCGTGTCGGGCGCTTGCGGGCCACCTGATGTCAGGTTGACGGACACGCCGTAGATCTTCCACTGCCGGTCAGTTGGCTCGAACATAAGCTCGAAATTGACCTGCAAGGGCACCGACGGGAAGAAGCCAGCCATATGCAGCATACCGTTCGGCTCGATCTGAGGCAGCAAGGTCAGCTGCGGCTCGAGCACCGCGACGGCACCGAAGTCGAGTGCCTGCTTGCGCTGGTTGGCGAAGATGTCGCCGAGCCCTGCCGCACTGTTGGCCTGGAAATTCGGCGAGCCGAGATCGCGCAAAACGGTGTAGTTACCGGTCTTGTTGGCTTGGTCGAGCGCCAAAAGCGCACCGCGGATCAGGATCAGCACCCCATTGCGGTCGATACCGGCAGGCCGCGCCGTCTTTTGCCCCACCCGCTTTTCCTTGGCTTGCGCATGCGCGGGCTGCGCAGGCACCGCGGCGGCCATCAGCGCGATGGCCAATGCGGCGAAAAAACCGCGGGCGCCCGAAGTCCGCCAACCGGGCGCCCGCCACTGCAACGGCACGGAATGCTGAAGCCCCAAACCCCGCATCATCCCGGCCGCGTCAGTTCAGTGTCCATGAGGCTCCAACGCTGACGCCGACATCGCCACGGCCGGTGGTTGCCGATACGGCGGCGTTCATGCGGAACTCCTCGCTGGTGTTGTAGCCAAGGCCGAGCGCCAGCCCCGATTGCCCTTTGAAATGACCGAAGCCGCCAGCCAGCGACAGTTTGCCGGGCCTGTCGTCGTAGCGCAGCCCCGCTGTCGCCAACGCCAGCGCGGTGCCGGCACGCGCTTCCGTGCGGGTTTCGCTGATCTCGCCGCCCAGGTTCTGGAAGCCGGACTCCAACGCACCGACGCGGCCGTCGAGAGCCGCGATGTTGTTTGGCAGGTCGTTCAACGCTGCGATATCAAAGGTGGATGTCGCCAGATTGCCGGCACCGTCCGTAGTCACCAGATGCGTGACGCCAACCTGCTCAGCCCTGCTGGCATCCGAGGCAACACCCGAAAGCGTATAGGTGTTCGTGGCACTGCCGAGCTTAACCTGGTTCGTGCGGTCGGTCACAATACCCTGGCCGATGGCGACGGAATTGTCGAGATTGGCCTTCGCACCGCTGCCCAACGCCAAGGCATTCGAGGCATTGGCCGCGGCGCCAGCTCCGACCGCCGTCGAATTCACCTGCCCATCGGCGGAGATGCCCGCCGAGGCGCCGCTGCCCAGGGCGGTGTTTGCCCTGTTCTGGAAGCCGTTTATTGAAGTTCCGCCGGTAATGGCCTGCGCTCCAACAGCGGTGTTGTTGTCTCCATAAGCCGATGCGGAATAGCCATTCGAAACCGAGTAATCGCCCAGTGCCTTGCTGCTCATTCCGGTAGCCGTTGCCCCTCCCTCGCCGGTGGATCCCTTCGCCTGGCTGTCGTAGCCTGTAGCCGTTGAACCGTAGCCCAGGGCCTTGCTCGCCGAACCGGTCGCAGTCGCATAGAGCGACGTGGCCTGGGCGCCCTGTCCCGTCGCGGTGGCATCAGGGCCCGACGCTATTGCGTGGTAGCCCGTGGCGGTGGACTGCGAACTCGTTGCTTCCGCATAAGCGCCTGTCGCCGTTGAAAGTCGGCCTGTCGCCTTGGAACTTGCACCGAACGCGCTGGAACCCAGCCCATTGGCCGTTGCGAAAGTCCCCACTGCGGTCGATATGTCCCCCTCAGCCTTGGCCAAGGTTCCGACAGCCGTAGCAAAGCCAAAGGTGGGGCTCGCCGGATCAGGCGGATTGGCGCTGGCCTGGGAGCCACACGCTAAGCTGTTCGGTCCGGAAGAGGTCGCACCACCATCGGTGCCGTCGTCTATCAGACAGCGATACTGCGCAAAGCCGCTGCCGGTCGTCAGCAGCAGCATTGTCCCCGCAAGCGCTAGTGACAGGCGAATTTTCAAAGAGAAAACCAACATCCACCCCCGAGAATGACGCCGCGGGGTTGCCTTGCACCAGACTTGATGCCTCTCCAGCCACCCCACAACGATTGTTTCGGCTCAGCGTTGGAAGAGATCCAACGAGCAATAAGCCGAACCTGACAATGGCGAGGCATCCCGAACAGTCGTCATATGACGACTGTTCGTCGCTTTGTCGGGTGGTTACGACCTTGTTGAACGAGGCTGTGACTCCAAAACCACAGATTAGTTTCTTCTAATACTTCGCGGGCTTGACCTGGAACCACTACAACTTGGCTGCACAGCGTCACAACTTGCGCGAGACGATCCGCATGTTTAGGCTTTCTCCCCAACGACAATCCTTGAACGCCGGAAGGGTCAATGGCTGACGTCAGCATCGAAGCGGTCTCCGCAGTGGTCGGCAAGGTCTATGAGGCCGCCTATGACCAGGGCCGCTGGCTCGATGCGGTCAACGGCCTGCGCGATCTGTTCGGCGGCTCGCGCTCCTGCATCGTGCGCATCAGCCCACAGACCTTTGACGCTGTTGCAACCGATTTCGATCCGGAGTTCACCTCGCCAAAGGGCATCGAAGCCCTGCTGCGCGATCCGCTCGCTGCCGCATCGGCCGCCTTGCCCCTTGGAGAGGTCAGTCGGTGGCCCCTGACGGAGGAGGTGGCGGCGTTCCGCCGCCGCGAACTCTGGCAGGACTGGCTGCGGCCGCGCGACATGTATCACGGCCTCGTCTCCAACCTGCTCTCGTCGAACGACTCGCACTGGATGCTCAGCATCGATCGCGGCCCAGGGCAGGAAGCCTTCGGCGCCGAAGACATCGACCTGTTGCGCAAGATCGTGCCGCACATGCGGCGCGCCGGACAGATCGGCCAGCAGTTGGAGAAAACGTCGGCCCTGGCGTCGGCGTTTTCGCATCTGCCATTCGGCGTGTTTCTGATCAACGGCCATCAGCAGATCGCACAGATGAACGGGGCCGCCGAAGCGATGTTGTCGCGGCCCGACAGTCCGTTGCGATTAAGGGATGGCACAATCGCGGCCGCCAGTGCCGAGGATACGCAGGAGCTGGAGCGGCTGGTTGCCGACGCCTGCTCGCTGCATGACGGGGTCATACCGGGCGTCGGCGGTACACTGCTGGTGCCGTCCGATCGCCGGCAATCCGACCTGGCGCGACTGGTGCTGTCGGTGGCGCCGTTCGTCGATGCCCGTGCCTATGGCCTGGCGTCCGAACGTTGCGCGGGGGTCATGGTGACGGAGGTCGCCCGCCGTATTCCCGACGGCTTCGAGTTGTATGTCCGCGAGCTATTCGACCTGACGCCGGCCGAAGCCCGCCTGGCGACGGAACTGGCATCGGGACGCTCGCTGAAGGAGGTCGCGGCAGCGTCCAACAT
>NZ_RZQY01000322.1:0-6576 GCF_003998575.1 Mesorhizobium sp. M7A.F.Ca.CA.001.10.2.1
ACATAGTGGCGTTCGCGCGAGGCGATCAGGTTGATCGAGGAGATGCCGAGATCCTTGAGGATCTGCGCGCCGAGCCCGATCTCGCGCCACTCGTTTTCGCGGCGGCGGGCCTCTTCGTGATCCTCGCGGTCGCCGCTTGCCGGTCGTTTGCGCTCCTGATGCGCAACGCCGACGGAGCCTTCTCTGAGATAGACGATGACGCCGCGCCTGCGCTCGCCCATTGCCTTCATAATGGCGTCGAGCCGGTGGCTGGTGCCGAACACATCGGTCACCACATCCTCCGAATGCAGGCGCACCGGGACCTCCTCGCCGTCACGAATGTCGCCGAAGACGATGGCGACGTGGTGCATGGAGTCCCACGGCAGCGTGTAGGTGAAGACCTGTGCCTTGCCGCCGAGCGTGTCGATTTCCGAGCAAGCGACGCGTTCGACCAGAGTTTCCTTACGTTGCCGGTAGGCGATGAGGTCGGCAACCGAAACCTGCTTCAGCCCATGCTCCTCGGCGAAAGCCTGCACCTGCGGGCCGCGCTTGACGGTGCCGTCATCATTGACCAGCTCGGAAATGACGCCGACCGGCGGCAGGCCGGCGAGCTTGCACAGATCGACCGCTGCTTCGGTATGGCCGGAGCGCATCAGCACGCCGCCTTCGCGCGCGATCAGCGGGAAGATGTGGCCGGGGCGGACGAAATCCGAGCCACCGACATTGCCGTTGGCAAGATTTCGAACGGTCAAAGTGCGATCTTCGGCCGAGATGCCCGTCGTGGTGCCATGCTTGAAATCGACGCTGACGGTGAAAGCGGTGGTATGGGCGGAATCGTTGTCGGCGACCATCGGCGCAAGGTTCAGCCGCTTGGCTTCTTCGCGCGGCATCGGCGTGCAGACGATGCCGGAGGTGTGGCGCACGATGAACGCCATCTTTTCGGGCGTGCAGTGGACGGCGGCAACGATCAGGTCGCCTTCGTTCTCGCGCCCGTCATCATCCATGACGACGACGATCTCGCCGCGTTCGAAAGCACGCAGGGCTTCGACGATCTTCTTCTGGTCGTAAGGCATAAGTGCTCGCTTTGCTCGCAGGGAATAAGGGAGTAGGGCAGTACGGGAGTAGGGAAAAGCAAAAAGATTTGGCCGGCCGCGCTAAGAGCGCAACATATTCCCTTATTCCCCTATTCCCTTCCCGTCTGTCCCCGATGCCGCAGATAGTGGTCGGCGATCGCACAGGCAACCATTGCTTCGCCGATCGGCACGGCGCGGATGCCGACGCATGGGTCGTGGCGACCCTTGGTCATGATCTCGACGTCCCTGCCGTCCTTGTCGATCGACTTTCGCGGCGTCAGGATCGAGGAGGTCGGCTTGACGGCGAAACGAGCGACGATCGCCTGGCCGGTCGAGATGCCACCGAGGATGCCGCCCGCATTGTTGGACAGGAACACCGGCTTGCCGTCATTGCCGATGCGCATCTCGTCGGCATTCTGCTCGCCGGTGATACGGGCGGCCTCGAAGCCGTTGCCGATCTCGACGCCCTTGACCGCGTTGATCGACATCAGGCCGGAGGCGATGTCCTGATCGAGCTTGGCATAGATCGGCGCGCCGAGGCCTGGCGGAACGCCGTCGGCGACGATTTCGATCACCGCCCCGACCGAGGAGCCCGCCTTGCGGATGCCGTCGAGATACTGGGTGAAGACGGGTACGGAGGCCGGATCGGGGGTGAAGAACGGATTTTCGGCATCGCCGATGAAATTCCAGTTCCAGTTGGCGCGGTCTATGGATTTTTCGCCCATCGACACCAGCGCGCCGCGCACCACAACGCCCGGAACCACCTTGCGCGCCAAGGCACCGGCCGCCACCCTGGCTGCCGTCTCGCGGGCCGAGGAGCGGCCGCCGCCGCGATAATCGCGCACGCCGTATTTGACCTCATAGGTGTAGTCGGCATGGCCCGGCCGGTATTGGCGGGCGATCTCGCCATAATCCTTTGAACGTTGGTCGACATTCTCGATCAGCATCGACACCGGCGTGCCGGTGGTGATCATCGTCTCGCCGTCCTCGTCGAAGATGAAGCCGGACAGCACCTTCACTTCATCCGGTTCGCGACGCTGCGTGACGAAACGTGATTGCCCCGGCCGGCGCTTGTCGAGTTCGGCCTGGATGTCTGCTCGAGTGAAGCGGATGCCGGGCGGACAGCCGTCGACCACGCAACCGAGCGACGGGCCATGGCTTTCGCCCCAGGTGGTGACGCGGAAAAGGTGGCCGAACGTGTTGTGAGACATGAAATGACCCTGCCCGGCATCGGAGCCGGCTGAAGATTGCGTTCTATTGGCGTTTTTCACAGGGGTCAAACTGTGATCTGGCGGATTTAGTTTTGACACATTCGGTTGGTTTCTGCTCTGCTCCATCCGCCGTTGAACGCCCGCCGCCATGCCGGCGCAATGATAAAGAGGAACGATCATGCGTACCCTGATTGGCGCCATTGCCGCCACGCTGCTGCTTTCCACCGCCGCTTTCGCCGGCCAGACCGAAGGCCTGATCAAGAAGATCGACAAGGATACGGCGACGCTGACGCTGGATGACGGCAAGTCCTACAAGCTGAACGCCGAGACCGATCTCGACGCGCTGAAGCCGGGCATGGACATCGTCATCGCCTACGATGTGACCAATGGCGAAAACATCGTCACCGACATGGAACTGCCGGACAGCTCTGCCAACTAGAGCTTCCAACCTCAATTGAATGCTGTGTTTGCGGTTCAGCTTTCGCCGAGCCGCCTGCCAATGGCCTAAAGCGTGTCGCGTCTGAACGGATTCAGGCGACCCGCTTTAGGTCTTTGTTTTATGCATGTCGTTCTCCCAAAACCGGGGTCACTTTTGGGCGACATGCATTAAAGCCACTCCAGACTCTTGCCTTCGAGCTTGAGCAGGCGATCCTGCGGTATTTCCAGGTTCGCGGCCTCGTCCTCGGCCAGCCCCAGAACGAAGCGAAACAAGGTGCGCATGACGCCGCCATGGGTCACGCATATCGTCTGGCGTTCGATCGCGTCGAAGCATGGCCTCACCCGTTCGAGCAGCATCTGATAGCTCTCCGCACCTTCGCCGGGCGGCTGAAAGTTCCACTTGTCCAGAGCACGCGTCATGCTCGCTCCGGGATATCCTGTCTCGAGCTCGGGAAAGGTAAATCCCTGCCAATCGCCGAAATTGACTTCGACGAGGCGCGGATCGGTTCGATAGGCATCCGGATCGAGCTTCATCGCGGCGCGAATACGCTGCATCGTTTCGCGCGTCCGTTTCATCGGACTGGCGAGGAAATCGAATTCCCAGGGATTTGGGACCAACGCGGCTAGCCGAAGCCCGTTGCCGGTCGCCTGTTCGCGGCCAAGAGCGTTGAGATCGGTATCGGCCTGCCCCTGAAGTCGCATTTCGGCGTTCCACGCGGTCTGGCCGTGGCGCGCGATATAAACCAGCGGGTACATCAGGTCTTCCGGTGCGGGATCGGGACGGACGACGGTTGGCCGGGCGTTAGTCCTTGACCGTCGAAATATCAGGCGCGTCGACCGCCTTCATGCCGACGACGTGGTAGCCCGAATCGACGTGATGCACTTCACCGGTGACGCCGCGCGACAGGTCGGACAGGAAATAGACGCCGGAATCGCCGACTTCCTCCTGCGTGACCGTCTGCTTCAGCGGCGAATTGTACTCGTTCCACTTCAGGATGTAGCGGAAATCGCCGATGCCGGAGGCGGCCAACGTCTTGATCGGGCCGGCCGAGATGGCGTTGACGCGGATCTTCTTGGCGCCGAGGTCGACCGCCAGGTAGCGCACGCTGGCCTCGAGCGCCGCCTTGGCGACACCCATGACGTTGTAGTGCGGCATCACTTTTTCGGCGCCGTAGTAGGTCAGCGTCAGCAACGAGCCGCCATCGGTCATCAGCGCCTCGGCGCGCTTGGCTATGGTGGTGAAGGAATAGACCGAAATGTCCATGGTGCGCAGGAAATTGTCGCGCGTCGTCTCGACATAGCGGCCGGTCAGTTCATCCTTGTCGGAGAAGGCGATGGCGTGGACGAGGAAATCAAGCTTGCCCCAGTGCCTGGCGACATTGGCGAAAACCTCGTCCAGGCTCGCCGGATCGGTGACGTCGCAATGGCCGGCGACAAAGGCGCCCAGTTCCGCCGCCAGCGGCTCGACGCGCTTCTTGAACGCCTCGCCCTGATAGGTCAGCGCGATCTCGGCGCCATGGTCGACGCACGACTTGGCGATGCCATAGGCGATCGACCTATTGTTGGCGACGCCAAGAATGAGGCCGCGCTTGCCGGCCATTAGGCCCTGTCCACCCGCCATGTGAGCGCTCTCCGCAAGATTTCAGCTTTGTGGGTTGCCCTATCGCACAGGCACAGAGCCCCTTCAAGCGTCCAAACCGGACAGTTCGGGGGACAAAAGCCGCCGATCAGCCTTTTTGGCCGCGCAACAGCGCTTCGAGCGCGCTGTCGCCGCCTTCCGGCAGCATGATACGCACATGAGCGTAGAGATCGCCGTGGCCGCCGGCCTTTTCCGGCAGGCCTCTGCCCTTCAGCCGCAGGACCTTGTCGGAGCTCGACCAGGCCGGAATGTTGACCGCGAGCCTGCCGGTCGGCGTCTCGACCGGCACCTTGGCGCCGAGCACCGCATCCGCCAGTACCACCGGTAGATCGGCGTGCAGGTCGCGGCCCTCGATGCGGTAGCGTGGATGTCGGCGCAGATGGATCTTGACCAGCGCGTCGCCTGGCTGGCCTGGCCCCTGCTCGCCTTGGCCCTTGAGGCGGATGGTCTGACCATCCTCGACATAGGCCGGCAGCTTGACCGCCACCTTGCGGCCGTCGGGGAACATCGCCGTCACCTTTTCGGCGGTCGCCGCTTCCTCGATGGTGATATCGAGCGTCACGTTCAGATCGGCTGCTGTCGCCTGCTGGCGGCGATCGCCCGTGCCGGGACCGCGCGCGCCCGAAAAAGTGTCGCCAAAAATCTGGCTGAAGATGTCGCTGTTGCCGTCGAACGGATCGCCACCCGGTCGGCCGGAGCGGAATTCGAACCGCGAACCGCCCGGACCCTGTTGCCGACGAAAGCCGCCAAAGGGATCGCCGCCACCGGCAGCGCCTTCAAAGCCCTGGAATCGCGGCTTGCCGTCGGCGTCGATCTCGCCGCGATCGAAAGCGGCGCGATTCTTTTCGTCGCCGACGATCTCGTAGGCCTGGTTGGCCGCGGCAAAACGGTCCTTCGCCTTGGGATCATTCGGATTCTGGTCCGGATGATGCTTCTTGGCGAGTTTCCGATACGCCGACTTTATGTCCTTGGCCGATGCGTTCCTGGCAACGCCCAGCACCTCATAGGGGTCGCGCATGTGCTTACTGCCCTGGAGTAGAGTTGAGTCTCTTGTGCCACCTATATGCGCTCGCATAGGAAGAAATTCCAGTGCTGGAGCAGCATATCAGACGCGGAAAATCAGAGCGCCTTGAAGTCCTGCATGCGCCAGCCGCCGGCGCTGGCCAGGCACAGTTCGCCTTCGAACATGGCAACGCCGTCAAAGCTTTCGCGCGAGGCCTTGAAGCGGCGGCAGGTCTGGCCGTTGTCCTTCAATTCCGCCAGATCGGTGATGGAACCGCGCGAGCCGGTGCCGGCATTGGCCCACGGCACGGCCTGCCCGCCGAGTTGCTCGATGTCGGCCGAGGAAACCGCATTGCCGATCGTCGTCTGGTCGGAGTCGCGATCCAAATTGGCCGGCGCGGCCGAAGCAGACGTGCTGCTGGTCAGGATCGAGCGGTCGACTTCGGCTTTTTCCAGGCTGAAGCCGCCGGCGCCACACGCGGCAAGCGGCAAGGCGAGCGCCACGATCGCGGCTTTCGCGCTGGCCGAAGCGATAACGCTCCATTGCCTGCTGTCAAAAGCTTGCGCGATACGCGACAATCGGCAGCCTCCCCCTTGCTTCGTAAAGAATCTTGGTTTTGTAAGAATCTTGGCTTCGTGACAATTTGAGAAAAACTATGAGTGACACTGAGTTAACAAGCGGTGACTTTACCGAGGCTGCCGAACCGTTTCGCCTCTTTGCCGCATGGCTGGACGACGCCACGAAAAGCGAGCCGAACGACCCCAACGGCGTGGCTCTGGCGACCGTCGATGCCGACGGCATGCCGGATGTGCGTATGGTGTTGCTCAAGGGGTTCGATGAAAGCGGGTTTGTCTTCTACACGAATTTCGAGAGCGCCAAGGGCCAGGAGATTCTTGGCAGCATGAAGGCGGCGATGTGTTTCCATTGGAAGTCGCTGCGCCGCCAGGTGCGCATTCGCGGACCGGTGGAGATCGTCAGCGACGCCGAAGCCGACGCCTACTATGCGACACGGCCGCGCGGCAGCCGCATCGGCGCCTGGGCTTCGAAACAATCGCGGCCGCTGGAAAGCCGCTTTGCGCTGGAGAAAGCGGTGGCGGAATACACGGCACGCTATCCGATCGGCGAGATCCCGCGGCCAAAGCACTGGTCCGGCTTCCGCATCGTGCCCAGCACCATCGAGTTCTGGCACAACAGGCCGTTCCGCCTGCACGACCGGCTCGTTTTTACGCGCAG
>NZ_RZQY01000323.1:0-6568 GCF_003998575.1 Mesorhizobium sp. M7A.F.Ca.CA.001.10.2.1
TATCATACCGGGACCGGCCTATTTCTTCAGCTCGAGCCCGACGCCTTTGTTGATGAAGGTCAGCGTGTAGGCCTTCTTGATGTCGATGCCGGCTGGCGTGACCTTGGCCTTGACCATCTTGTCGTAGAAATTCTTGATCCGCTCGTCGGTCATGGCGCCGATGCCGAGCTTTTCGGTGTCGCCGGAATCGGCAAGGCCGAACTTCTTCATCTGCTCGATCGAGAACGCGATCTGCTCGTCGCTCATATCGGGATTGTCTTTCTTGATCATGTCGTTGGCGGCCTTGTTGTCGCCGTACAGATATTTGTACCAGCCCTTGGCCGAGCCATCGACGAAGCACTGGACCACCTCCGGCTTCTTGTCGATCGTATCCTGCATCACCTCGATCGTCGTCGAATAGGTGTCCCAGCCATAGTCGGCGAGCAGGAACTGGTTCGGCACGAAGCCGCCTTCCTTCTTGACCGCGAACGGCTCCGAGGTGACGTAGCCCTGCTGGATCGACTTCTTGTTGGCGAGGAAGGGAGCGGTGTTGTAGGTGTAGGGCGCGCGCTTGGAAGCGTCGAAGCCGAGTTCGATGACCATCCACTGGAAGAAGGTCTGCACGCCCTCGTCGCCCAATATGTACTGGTCGGCGTTCTTCAGGTCCTCCCATTTGTCGAGCCCTTCGCCGGGGTGGGACATGATGACCTGCGGGTCCTTCTGGAAGTCCGCCGCCACCACGCGCATGGGAATGCCTTGCTGGACGGCATCGAAAGCCGACAGCAGATTGCCGCCCATGTAGAAATCGATCTTGCCGGCCAGCAGCAGCGGTCGGCCGCTGACCTGCGGACCGCCCTGCATGATGGTGACGTCGAGGCCGCAGGCGGCGTAGGTGCCGTCCGCCACGGACTGATAATATCCACCATGCTCCGGCTGGGCCAACCAGTTGGTGCCGAAGGTGACTTTCTCATTCGCAGCAGCACCCAGCGTGCTGGCTGCAAGCAGGGCCACCGCCGCCACCGAGATCTTCTGTTTTCCGTACATCCACACCACCCTCTGTTTGCTCCGGCGCGCCACGCGCCAGGCTCGACACCAAAGATTCAAGAAGCAAGACACATGCCACCGGCGTCTGGCGCCGGGGCCGCCCGCTTGAAAGACGTTGCCATGCCAAGCGCGGACGGGTCATGCTGTACGAAAGGCATCGTGCCTATTTTTTGAACGGCTGTCCACAATCGCCCGGGCAACATGCACCGCCATCTTGAAGGTGTAATGGGTCCGGCTTTAGGCTGGCGGCACCCAGGAGATTGCCATGTTCAGATTCCTCACCCCGAAGTCGATCAAGCCGCCCTTTGCCCGCTACAGCCACGGCGTCGAGGTACCGCCTGGAAAGCGGCTGGTGCTGTGCTCGGGTCAGGTTGCCATAACCGCGGACGACCAGATTCCCGAAGAGGCCGGCGCGCAGGCCGAACTCTGCTTCCGCAACATCGAAGCGATCCTCGGCGAAGCCGGGCTGGGCCTACGCGACATCATCCGTATCAACGCCTATGTCACCGACCGCGCGCATCTGCGGCCCTATATGGATGTCCGCGACCGGCTGTTTTCCAGCCCCGCGCCGGCCTCGACGCTGATGATCGTCTCCGGCTTTGCCCGACCCGAATTCAAGGTCGAGGTCGAGGCTATCGCGGCCGGGTGATCGACAGACAACCTCCGCCGCGCTAGGTCTGGCCGTTCATCGAAGAGGCATGACATGACTGTTGCGAAGAAACGCGTGTGGTGGGGCGACTACCGGACCACCGAATACGCCTCGATCGATCCGGAGGCGACGATCGCCGTGCTGCCGGTGGCGGCGATCGAGCAGCATGGCCCGCATCTGCCTGTCTCGACCGACACCTCGATCATGAACGGCATGCTCGACACGGTCATTTCGCGTCTGCCCGACGATCTCGACATCCGCATCCTGCCGGTTCAGGCGGTGGGCAAGTCGAACGAACATCTGCACGCGCCGGGCACCCTCACTTTGCCGGCAACGACGCTGATCGAAGCCTGGACCGAGCTTGGCCTGTCGATCGCGCGCGCTGGCGTGCGCAAGCTGGTCGTGGTCAATTCGCATGGCGGCAACGAGGAGATCATGGGCATCGTCACGCGCGAATTGCGCGTGCGCGGAAAGATGCTGGCGGTAAAGACCAGCTGGCAACGGTTCGGCCGCCCGGCCGGCATGTACACCGAACTGGAGGACCGCCACGGCATCCATGGCGGCGATGTCGAGACCTCGCTGATGCTGCATTTCCGGCCGGACCTCGTCGACATGGCCAAGGCCGACAATTTCGTTTCCAATGTCGCCAAAGCCGAAAACGAACTTTCGCTCCTGCGCCACACCGGCACCCATGCCTTCGCCTGGATCGCCAGCGATCTCAACCCGAACGGCGTCGTCGGCGATGCCAGCATCGCGACGGCGGAGAAGGGCCGGCTGACGGCGGAATATCAGGCCGACGGCTTCATCAGCCTGCTGCGGGATGTGCGCAAGGCGAAGCTCGCGGACTGGTTGACGTAGCCTCCAAACCAGTGGTCTGGCATCGAAAGGCAAGCGCTGTCCTCTTGAACAAACCAGGCGACGGAGGGCGTATCTGACAATCGCGCTTTTGGACAAGAGATTTCCGCACAAGAGATTTTGACAAACTTTGCCAAAACGGACCATACTGGACGAGATATGGAGGCCAGTATGGCAACGATGAACGTATCATTGCCCGACCCGATGAAAGATTGGGTGGAGGCGCAAACCGAAACGGGCCGTTACGCCAACGCGAGCGACTATGTGCGCGATTTGATCCGTCGGGATCAGGAGCGCAATGACAAGATTGCCGCCATGCAGCGCTTTGTCGACGATGGCTTGAAGAGTGGCATCGGCAATCGATCCAGGGACGCGCTTTTCACGGAGGCGGTTAAACGCGCTGAAAAGCCATCCGGCAATGGGTAGTGGGATTTCGCCTTTCTTTAGCTGCGGAAGAGGACATCGTCGGTATTGCCGAGCAAGGGGTGCGCCTGTTCGGGCGCTGTGCAGGCCAGACAGTATCATGACGAGTTGTTCACGATCTTTGACCTGATCGCTGCCAGTCCCCGAATAGCGCGGGAGCGGCTTGAATTGGCGCCACCGATGCGTATCCATCCCTTCAAAGCCCATCTTGTCGTCTACCGGATCGAAGCCGACGACGACGTGTTCATTGTCCGGATACGGCACGGGCATGAAGATTGGGCGAATGAAGGCACCCGATAATCGAACAACGACATGGGGGCAGCTAGCTGTCGATCCTCAGCGCGAAGGGCGTGCCTTCAAAGGCATCCGCACCGCGGCCGATCGATTCGATCGCCTCGATCATGCGGCCGTTGCGATCAAGCAGCGCATCGGCCACCGCGATCAGTCGCGGATTGGGTGTTGCCGAGGGCGACAGCGCCCGCAGCGTCCGCGCCAATTCGGCCTCGTCGCGTTTCGGCGCCAATGCGGCCGCGATGATATAGGCCGAAGCCGTCGAGCGGCTGATGCCGGCATAGCAATGCACGAGCATCGGCCTTGCCCGGTCCCAGCGGCGCGCGAAATCGAGCAGGTTGCGGACATGCTCCTCGCCGGGCATGGTCATGCCGTCCTGCGCCGCCGCGATGTCATGCATGACCAGATGCAGATGATTTTCTTTCGATATCGAGGCCGGCCGGACCACCGCCGTTCCGGCGGCAAGCAGCGACAGCATGCGGTCGGCGCCGCTCCTGGCCACCGTTTCCTCGATCTTTGCCAGCGAGCAGACATGGATCATTGTTTCGAACCCTTCGATTGAAGCTCGCGCCGCGACGCCCATTCGGCAAGAACGGTCTCGAGCCGCTGCCATTCCTCCTCACTCCCCGGCAGGCCGGCGCGCAGAACGTCAGGCCGATCGGCAAAATGGCGAAGCAGAATGCCGCGCCCGCCGAGCGCGGCAAACAAATCGGCAGCATGCGGTAGGCGAAGAAAACGGAACAGCGTGGTGCCACCCATAACGGGAATACCGAAGCGGCCGAACAGCGCATCGAGCCGCGCCGATTCATCAGCCAGCGCCGCCCGCATCGCGTCCTGCCAGCCGATATCGGCAAGCGCGCGAATGCCGTATTCCAGCGCCGGGCCGGCGACGGCCCATGGCCCGAATTGTGTTTCCAGCCGTTCGACCGTCACAGGATCGGAAAGCGCAAAACCGAGCCGCAGGCCGGCCAGACCAAAGAACTTGCCGAACGAGCGCAGCACGACGACGCCGCCCTGGCCGACATCGCCGCAGAGGCTATGCTCGCGCGGCCCAACATCCATGAACGCCTCGTCGACAACCAGCAGCCCGCCCTTGGCGCGCAATCCGGCAGCCAGAGCCAGCAACCGGTCGCGCGCGATGACACGTCCATCTGGATTGTTCGGATTGACCATGATGGCAAGGTCGGCGTCCGCCAGGTCAGCGAAATCGCCGACCTCGGTCACCGCGTGCCCGGCGATCACTGCTGCGCGGGCATGTTCGGCGTAGGTCGGACCCAGCACCAGCGCCCTTCCGGGGGTAATCAGCGAGGCGACGCGCGGCAACAGGATCTGCGTGCCCGGTGCCGCCACGATATTGGCTGGCGACGGCGCCCCATAGGCACTGGCAGCGATCTCTGTCAGCTCACGCGTGCGCGCGGCTTCCGGCAACCGCGACAGCGAGGTGGCGGGCAGGTCGAAAAGCGGGTAGGAGTGCGGATTGATACCGGTCGAGAGGTCGACGAATGGCAGCAGGGCGTTGGGGAAAAGCGCCCTCGCGCGGCCAAGACTTCCACCATGGTCCACAACCGCCCCATTAAGAAGCTTCATGTCAGTCCTGATCGCTTTCCTGTCATTGGCCGTCGAATTCGCCCTCGGTTACCCCGATTGGCTGTTTCGCGCCATCGGCCATCCGGTGACGTGGTTCGGCAGGCTGATATCCTTTCTCGACCGCAGGCTCAACCGCGCCACTGATCCCGACGCGCTGCGTCGCAAGCGTGGTGTCCAGGCGCTGCTGGTCATCGTGCTGGTGCCGGCGATAATTGGCCTGGGCGTGCAGATCCTGTTCTGGTTCGTTCCCATGGGCCTGGTCATCACTGCCCTTCTGGCAACGTCGCTTCTGTCGCAGAAGAGCCTCTATGAGCATGTCGAGGCTGTGGCGGACGCGCTCGACACCGGTGGCCTCGCTCTGGCCCGCCTTGCCGTTTCGCGAATCGTCGGCCGCGACCCTGAAACGCTCGACAGGGCCGGCGTCTGCCGCGCCGCGATCGAGAGCCTGGCTGAGAATTTCTCCGACGGCATCGTCGCCCCCGCCTTCTGGACCGGCGTCGGCGGCCTGGCCGGCGGCGCCGCCTACAAGGCCGCCAACACCGCCGATTCGATGATCGGCCACCGCACCCCGCGCCACGAGGCCTTCGGCTGGGCGGCGGCGCGCTTCGACGACTGGATCAATCTGCCGGCGTCGCGGCTGACGGCGCTGCTGATCGTGCTGGCGGCGTTCTTCGTCAAAGGCGCTGATGCGAAAAATGCCTGGCATGCGGTGTGGCGCGACGCGAAAAAACACCGCTCACCCAATGCCGGCTGGCCGGAAGCGGCGATGGCCGGTGCGCTCGGCCTGGCGCTCGCCGGGCCGCGCAGCTACGGCGGCGTGCTCGTGGACGACGTCTTCATGGGCGAAGGTGGGCGGCGCGAGGCCGACAGCGTCGACATAAGGCGAGCGCTGAAACTCTATCGCGTCGCCGACTATCTGCTGATCGCGCTGTTTGGGTTGGTCGCGGTCATGGTCATCGTGGCGTGATCTACTTCACCCTCCCCTTGTGGGGAGGGTAAGAAACGCTCAGAACTCGATCCCCTGCTGCGCTTTCACGCCTGCGGAAAAATGGTGCTTGGTCACGCCCATTTCGGTGACGAGGTCGGCGGCCTCAACCAGCGCCGGCTTGGCGTTGCGGCCGGTGACCACGACATGCAGGCCCTCACGCCGCGCCTTCAACGCCGCAACCACTTTGTCGAGATCGAGATAGTCGTAGCGCAGCGCAATGTTCAGTTCGTCGAGCACCAGCAGGCTGATCGACGGATCGGCCATCAGTTCGAGCACCTTGGCCCAGGCGGCTTCGGCGGCGGCGATGTCGCGCTTCAGGTCCTGCGTTTCCCAGGTGAACCCCTCGCCCATCGCGTGCCAGACGACGCGGTCGCCGAAGGCGGCGAAGGCGTCCTTCTCGCCGGTGTGCCACTTGCCCTTGATGAACTGGACAACGCCGACGCGCTTGCCGTAGCCGAGCATCCGCAGCGCCAGGCCGAAGGCAGCCGTGGTCTTGCCCTTGCCGGGACCGGTGTTGACGATCAGCAATCCCTTCTCGACCGTCTTGCTCGCCACCTCGGCATCCTGCACAGCCTTGCGCTTGGCCATCTTGGCGCGATGGCGCTCTTCGTCCTTATCGTCGATGTCGGTCATGTCATTTCACCTTGAGCGGCAGCCCCGCCACCATCAGCAGCACCGTATCGGCGACGGCGGCGACCTGCTGGTTGAGCCGGCCGGCGGCATCGCGAAACCGGCGCGCCAGTGCATTGTCC
>NZ_RZQY01000324.1:0-6543 GCF_003998575.1 Mesorhizobium sp. M7A.F.Ca.CA.001.10.2.1
GCCGAGCGCGGCGGGCCGTCCCTGGTCATCGGGTCGACGGGCTTCGATGCTGCTGAATTGGCTGCTATCGCCGACGCCGCGAAAACGATTGCCATCGTGCGCTCCGGCAGCTTTTCGCTCGGGCTCAACATGCTGGTCGGGCTGGTCGAGCAGGCGGCGCGGGCACTCGATCCCGATGACTGGGACGTGGAGATTGTCGAGGCACACCATCGCCACAAGGTCGATGCGCCATCGGGGACGGCGTTGATGCTGGGGCATGCCGTAGCCGGCGGACGCGGCATCGACCTGGACACGGTCGCAAGGCTTGCACGCGACGGCGTCATCGGCGCGCGGCCGACCGGCGAGATTGGCTTTGCGGTGCTGCGTGGCGGCAGCATCATCGGCGAACACAGCGTCAGCTTCTGCGCCGAGGGCGAGACCTTGACCTTGTCGCATGCAGCCGGCGACCGCGTCATGTTCGCACGCGGCGCCATCGCCGCCGCGCTCTGGCTCGAGGGACGCCCGCCAGGCGAATATGACATGCGCGACGTGCTGGGCATGACCGGCCTATAGCGGCCGGTTTGTCGTCCCGGTTGGACGTACGCACCCATATCTCGTCCACCTCCGCACCGAAAAAAGAACGCTGGAGGGGTCAGGTCTCTTCAAACCGAACCGTTCGGTTCGATTTCTGTTGACGGACTGTATAGCAGATGGTGAACGCTGGCCTGGTTGTCGGCCTCGGATAGTGGGAGAAGAATCTCACTAAAGATTTGATTTCGAACAATAAAATTATGACCGCCGGGGGCCTGTGCCAAATTTCAAGGCCCGGATTCAAGCTGCGGAGGAACATCTTCGTGATTGGAATCCGCGGCAGGGCAAACCCATCTCGGGGTGGTCCGAGCGACGCGAAATTCCTCCCAAGGGCACGCCACCAGACGGACAGAACAAAGAAATACTGGAGTAACTAAAATGACCAAGATCGCTCTTACCGCCGCCGCCATCCTCGTTGCCACGGGGACTGCTTTTGCCGGCAGCGACAACTATGGCTCGGCCAACGCCAATCAGCCTGCCGTCACTGTCGACCATTCGGTCACCGCTTCGACCTCGAAGTCGACACAGACCGTTCAGGCCCGAGCGTCGCAGGGCGCTGACCGCAATCTCTTCGGCCGCTAATCGCGACTGCCGATATCAACCCAATCTTGAATTCAGGAGTAAATAAAGTGACCAAGATCGCTCTTACCGCCGCCGCCATCCTCGTCGCCACGGGCACCGCTTTTGCCGGCAGCGACAACTATGGCTCTTACAATGCCAACCAGCCGGTTGCGAACCAGTCCGTGTCCAACATCGACACCACACACACCGGCTCGATCCCGAAGTCCGTAAAGACGCAGGGTGATGCCAATGCCAAGGTGCCGGCTCAGTCGGGCCAGGGCATCTGGGGTCGTTGATTTTCTGAAGTCTGCGACCACAAAGAGCGGTGGGCTTTGCCCGCCGCTCTTGTTTTATGCGTTGGGAAAATATTTCGAAATGACGAGCAGTCGGCTAAAGCTCGCCGGGCGGCGCCGGAAAAGTGCTCCACATCCATAATTCAGGTTTCGAGTGATGCACCCGCCCTGATCCAGGGCGCCGTCTGAGACGTTTCCGAGTTGATCATCTCGATCGGATTGCCCTTGAAGATAACGCTGCCGCCATTCTGCCCGGCGCCCGGACCCATCTCGATAATCCAGTCGGCTTGTGTGATGACGTCGAGATTGTGCTCGATCACCAGCAACGTGTTGCCGCTGTCGGCCAGCCGCCCCATCAACCTGACCAGCCTTGCCACATCCGACATGTGCAACCCTGTTGTCGGCTCGTCGAGGATGAAGATGCGTCCGATATTCTGCAACTCCGTTGCCAGCTTGATGCGCTGGCGTTCGCCGCCAGAGAGACTGCTCAGGGGTTGGCCAAGCGTCATGTAGTCAAGGCCGACCTCGGCCACACGGTCGAGTGCCGGGCGGATGTCCGGCTCGTGGAAGAAGCGCTGGGCGTCTGAAACGCTCATGCTCAGCACGTCGTCGATGTTCTTGCCGCGAAGCTTGTAAGCGAGCACCGCGTCGGTGAACCGTCGGCCGTGGCAGACCTCGCAAGCGCTGACGATGGTGTCCATGAAGGCCATATCCATGCGGGTGACACCGAGCCCTTTGCACCCCGGACAGGCCCCGGCCGAGTTGGAACTGAACAAAGAGGCACCGACGCTATTGGCTTCGGCGAATAGTTTTCGGATTGGGTCGAGGACCCCTGTATAGGTCGCCGTGTTCGAGCGTATGGAGCCGCCCAGCGCACCCTGGTCGATGCATACGGCGTCGGGGTAGCGACGCGAGAACACGCCGTTGATCAGTGAACTCTTGCCCGAACCGGCAACGCCGACGACCGCAGTGAGCACCCCTTGTGGAATGTCGACGCTGACGTTCTTGAGGTTGTGGAGGTTGGCGTTGCGCAGCTTCAACCAGCCTGTCGGGGGGCGCAGCACCGCTTTCGGGTGCGGTCGGGCCTTCATGAAGCGGCCGGTTAAAGTGTCGGATCGTTCGAGATCGGCCACCTTGCCCTCGAAGACGACGCGCCCACCACTCTCGCCCGCGCCCGGACCCATATCGATGACATGGTCGGCGATGGCGATGATCTGAGGATCGTGCTCGACCACCAGCACAGTGTTGCCCTTGTCGCGGATCTCTCGTAGCTGATATAGCCGAGCCCGATGCCAGTCATGTGGTCAAGTCGGGCGCAGAGCGCCGCGACGATCGGCACAGCCGCGGTCGTTGAAATTTCCGCGACAATGGGCACAAGATCGCTGGCCGGCATGGCGGCAAGGTCGGCTATGCTGTTGCCGTTGATCTTGCATGCCAGGACTTCCGGCCGCAACCGCGCCCCATGGCAATCCGGGCATAGCCCGCTGGTCACCACGCTCTCCAGCGCCTCGTTCCGGTCTGAACTCGACCGGTTGTGCAGAAAGCTGCGGTGAAAGCGCGGGATCAGCCCCTCATACATCGAACTCGCCCACCAGCCTTTGGCCGGATGCGGCGGCTTGTGTGGCTCGGCATTCAGCAAAAGCTCCCATTCCTCGGGACTGTAGTCTTCGAGTTTCTTGTCGTTGTCGAAATAACCCGACAGCACATAGCGCTTCCAGCGCGCGCTGCCGACAGCGAGAAGCGGGAAGCGGATAGCGCCATCGTTGAGTGATTTCGAGCGGTCGAGCAGTGCGTCGACATCAACCGTGGTGATGGCGCCGATCCCCTCACAGCGCGGGCACATGCCGTCCGGATGGTTGAAGGAAAAGACGCTGGACAGGCCGACAAATGGTTCGCCGACCCTGGAAAACAACAGCCGCAACAGGGCTTGGATGTCGGTGGCTGTGCCGACGGTCGAGCGGGCATTGCCGCCTAGGCGCTTCTGATCAACAACGATCGCCACCGCCAGATTCTCGATCAAATCCACGTCTGGCTGTCCATAGTGCGGCAGGCGATGGCGGGCGAAGGAACTGAAGGTCTCATTGAGTTGGCGCTGCGATTCCGCCGCGATTGTATCGAATACCAGCGAGGACTTTCCCGAACCCGAGACGCCGGTGAAAACGGTGATGAGCTTTTTTGGAATGTCGATGCTGACGTTCTTGAGATTGTGCTCGCGGCTGCCGACGACACGAATGGCCTCATGACTTTGCAGTTCGTGAGACCGCCAGGCGGTTTTGCGCAGGGGAGATCCGGTCATTTCCGGCTCGCGAGTTCAGTCAGCGGGATGGCGTACGTGCGGACCGGTTTGCTCGATTATCGGCGGCCCATATGGAAAAACTCGCTATATGCGGTCTGGTTCCCAACCAGGGCGGCTTCGCTGGAACATGCGATCGGCAACGTGCCCGACGCGTCGTTTTGCATGGGACGAAGCCGTGCGGGACAGGTCTTAGCGGAGATCCTTCGGCCTGAGGCAATGCGTCAGCCGCGCTCCGCCGAAGGCGAGATCCGTCCAGTCGGTGTCAACGGTGAAACGGGCCAGCGCCGCGGTCGGGAATTTTTCCTCAAGCCGGTTCCGAGCGGAGCCATCCGATTGGGAACCGGCAAGGCGCCGTGCGAATTCTTCCAGGCCGGGATTGTGGCCCAGCAACAGAATGGTGTTGGTTGCGGCCTTTACCTTGCTCAGCTCGGCGAGAATGTCCGCCGCCGTCGCTTCGTAGAGCGCTTCGACAAATTCGACAGGCGCCTCCATGGGCCACTCGGCCGCCACCAGCCGCCAGGTGTCGCGGGTGCGCAGCGCCGGCGACACCAGCGCCAGGTCCGGCAGCCAGCCGCGCGCCGCAAGCTCGCGCCCGATCGAGCGCGCCGCCTTCACTCCGCGTTCGGCCAAAGGCCGATCGAAATCATCAAGGCCAGGGTCGTCCCAGCTGGATTTGGCGTGACGAAGCAGGAGAAGCTGTTTCATCGTCACGCTCTCGCCTCACGGCGTGATGCGCGCCAGATGCTCGAGGTCGGTTTCCTCGCGCAGCGGGTCGGGGGCCATCACCACCGAAGTGCCGTTGTCGGCATCGTCGGCAAAGTGGGCAAGCACGGTGCGGCCGGCCTCCATGCGCGCCTTGCCTTCGGCAACCAGTCCCAATGCCAGCGGATAGAGCCGGTGCTCGGCCTTCAGCACGCGGGCTGCCAAAGTATCGGCGGTGTCGCCGACCATCACCGGCACGGCCGCCTGTGCGATGATCGGACCGTCATCCATCTCGGAGGTGACGAAGTGCACGGTGCAGCCATGGATGCGGATGCCGGCGGCCAGTGCGCGCACATGGGTGTCGAGCCCCTTGAACGCCGGCAGCAGGGCAGGGTGGATGTTGATCATGCGGCCCTGCCATCTCTGGACGAAGCCGGGGGTGAGGATGCGCATATAGCCGGCCAGCGCCACGATCTCGGCGTTGAAGGCCGCGAGCGCCGCGTCTATTGCCGCGTCATGCGCCTGCTTGCTGCCATGGTCGGCACGCGAGACGATCTGCGTGGCGATGCCGCGCGCTCTGGCGATGCCGAGCCCGGCGGCGTCCGCCTTGTCGGAAATGACACCGACGATCTCGGCCGGGAACGCCGGGTCGCTGGCCGCGGCAATCAGCGCGGTCATGTTGGAGCCGCGCCCCGAGATCAGGACGACGGTGCGTTTCCTCTGCGCGTTCATAGGCCGATCGAGCCCCGATAGATAACGCCGGCGTCGCGGCGCGGCACGATGCGGCCGATCGGCGTCACCGTCTCGCCGGCCTCCTGCAGCACGGCGGCGACCTGTGCTGCCTGGCCGGACGCGACCGCCAAGATCATGCCGATGCCGCAATTGAAGGTGCGCATCATCTCTTCCGGCGCCACGCCGCCAGTCTTGGCCAGCCACGAAAACACCGCAGGAACGTCGATCGCCTCGAGATCGAGTTCGGCCGAAAAATCCTTGGGCAGCACGCGCGGGATGTTTTCCGGGAAGCCGCCGCCGGTGATGTGGGCGAGCGCCTTGATACCATGCGTGTTGCGGATCGCCTTGAGAATCGACTTGACGTAGATGCGGGTCGGCTCGAGCAGCGCCTCGGCCAGAGTGGCCTCGTCGTTGAACGGCGCCGGATCGCTCCACGACAGACCGCTGACGGCGACGATGCGGCGCACCAGCGAATATCCGTTCGAGTGCAAGCCAGAGGAAGCCAGGCCCAGCAGCACGTCGCCTTCGACAATATCGTCGGTGGGCAGCAGTTGGCCGCGTTCGGCGGCGCCCACCGCAAAGCCGGCCAGGTCGTAATCATTGCCGTGATACATGCCGGGCATCTCGGCCGTCTCGCCGCCGATCAGCGCGCAGCCGGCCTGGCGGCAGCCCTCGGCAATGCCGCCGACGATTGCGGCACCCTGGTCGGGATCGAGCTTGCCGGTGGCGAAATAGTCGAGGAAGAACAGCGGTTCGGCACCTTGCACGACGATGTCGTTGACGCACATGGCGACGAGGTCGATGCCAATCGTGTCGTGCTTGCCGGCATCGATGGCGATCTTGAGCTTGGTGCCGACGCCGTCATTGGCCGCCACCAGCACCGGGTCGGTAAAGCCCGCGGCCTTGAGGTCGAACAGGCCGCCGAAACCGCCGATCTCGCCGTCGGCGCCCGGCCGGCGCGTCGCGCGCACCAGCGGCTTGATCTTCTCGACCATGAGATTGCCCGCGTCGATATCGACACCGGCCTCGGCATAGGTGAGCCCGTTCTTGCGCTTGTTCACGTCGCGCTTGCTCATTTCTGGTGCCCGTTCAACAATTTTCCTTGTCGCGGGCTCTTCGCATGAACGGTTTCTGTCCGCAAGGATAACGGCCATTTCGGCCCATAAAACCGTGGACAGGGCACGCGTATAGGCGCTCGTGATTGGCGAAAGCCAAGCTGAAAGCCGCTCTCCCGTGCGGGAGATCGGCAGCTTCTCCCTTGTTGCCACCCGCTATCTTCATCATCTATCTCCGACCAAGAGGAGGTGCCAAGCATTTGACCATCCCAAACCTGATCACCATCCTGCGCCTTATCCTGGTGCCGGCGGTGGTGCTGGCGATGCTGCAGGC
>NZ_RZQY01000325.1:0-6535 GCF_003998575.1 Mesorhizobium sp. M7A.F.Ca.CA.001.10.2.1
TTGCCGCCCTGCCTGCGCTCGGCCAGCGCCGCGGCCTTGCCGATGAAATCGGCGTCCTTGCCGTAAGCAACAAAGCGGTCGAGCCCCGCTTCCAGCGGCCCGTAGATCGGCCGGTACTCGCGCCCCCATGAGCCGTAATTCTTGTCCAGCCGCAGCGCATTGAGCGCGCGCGAGCCGAAGAGGCCGATGCCGAATTCCTCGCCCGCCGCCATCAGCGCTTGATAGGCGGCGCGCTGGTATTCCGGCGCCACCCAGATTTCGTAGCCGAGATCGCCGGTATAGCTCACACGGCCGACCAGGCACGGCGCCATGCCGATATCCATCCGGCCAATGGCCATGAAGGAAAATGCCGCGTTGGAGACATCCGAGCGCGTGGCCTTTGCCAGCACATCCCGCGCCTTCGGGCCGGCGATCGACAGACCGGTGAGCCTCGCGCCCAGCGCTTCGATGCGGACCGATCCATCGTCAGGCAGGTGCTTCTCGAACCAGCGCATGTGGTATTGCTCGGCGATGCCGGAGCCGGCGAGGAACCAGCCATCCTCCCCCAGATTGGCCAGCGTGAAGTCGCCGATGAGCCTGCCGTCCTGCTTCAGCATCGGCGCCAGCGTCATGCGGCCGGGTTTCGGCAGTTTGCAGGTAAGCATCCGGTCGAGCCAGGCGGCCGCTCCCTCACCCGTCACCTGGTATTTGGCGAAGCTCGAAATCTCGGACAGGCCGACACTGTCACGTACCGTCGCGACCTCCTTGGCGACCTGCGTGAAGTCGCTCGAGCGGCGCCACGAGAACTCGTCCTTGACGCCTTCCGGCGCGTACCACAGCGGCACTTCCAGCCCATAGGCAACGCCCCATTGCGCACCCCCAGCAGACAGCAGATCATAGATCGGCGTCGTCTTCAGCGGCCGCCCGGCGGGCAGCTCCTCATTGGGGAAGCGGATCGAAAAGCGCCTGGAATAATTCTCGCGCACCTTGGCGTTGGTGTAGGCCATCGTCGCCCAGTCGCCATAGCGCGCGACATCCATCGCCCAGATATCGGCGCCGGGATCGCCCTCGATCATCCAGTTCGACAAAGCAAGGCCGACGCCGCCGCCTTGCGAAAAACCGGCCATGACACCGCAGGCGACCCAGAAGCCCGGCAGGCCGCGCACCGGCCCGACCAGCGGGTTGCCATCAGGGGCGAAAGTGAAGGGGCCGTTGATGATCTGCTTGATGCCGGTGTTCTGGAAGGCGGGGAAATGGCGGAAGCCGACTTCCAGAGACGGCGCGATGCGGTCGATGTCCGGCTCCAGCAATTCATGGCCGAAATTCCATGGCGTCTGGTATTCGGACCACGGCTTGTTGGCCTTCTCATAGGTGCCCATCAGCATGCCGCCGCGCTCCTGGCGCAGGTAAAGCTCGCCGTCGAAATCGACCGCGTGGATGATCTCGGTGCCGGTCTTGGCATTCCAGGCGGCGACCTCAGGCATGTCCTCGGTGATCAGGTACATGTGCTCCATGGCCAGCACCGGCAGTTCGAGACCAACCATGCGGCCGACCTCGCGCGCCCACAGGCCGCCGGCATTGACGACATGCTCGGCCACCACCTCGCCCTTGTTGGTGATGACGCGCCATAGCCCGTCGGGCCGGCGCACGATGTCCTCGACCTTGGTGAAGCGCTCCACTTCCGCCCCAAGTTTCCGCGCGGCCTTGGCATAGGCATGGGTAACGCCTGAGGGATCGAGATGGCCGTCCTCCTTGTTCCTGACGGCGCCGACGAACTGCTTGGGATCGAGCAGCGGCATCAGCTCGGCCGCTTCGTTGGGCGAGATCTCCTCGAGCTCGATGCCGAGATAACGGCCCTTGGCGACGACGCCGCGCAGCCAGTCCAGCCGCGCCTCGGTTGCCGCCAAAAGCACGCCACCGGTCAGATGCACGCCGGTCGCCTGGCCGGAAAGCTCCTCGATCTCCTTGTAGAGGTTGATGGTGTATTTCTGCAGCTTGGCGACGTTGGGGTCGCCATTGATGGTGTGCATGCCCCCGGCCGCGTGCCAGGTCGAGCCGGACGTCAATTCGTCGCGCTCCAGCAGGACAACATCGGTCCAGCCGTGGCGGGCGAGATGGAACAGCACGGAGCACCCGACGACGCCACCGCCAATGACCACGACCTTTGCATGCGATTTCATGAGTTTTGCTCTGTTATCAATGAGTTGGATGGGTGGAATGAATCGACATGGGAGGAGCCAAGCCGGTGTGCGCGCACAATCCTGCAATCATCACGGCTCGCCCTGCCCGATCGCTTCCTTGCGCCTGGCCATGTAAGCCTCCAGCGCCTCGCGCACGGCGATATCCATCACCGGCTCGACATAGTCTTCCAGCGCCTTCTTCCACAGCCGCGTCGCGCGCGCAGTGGCGTCGAGCCCGCCGGCTTCCTGCCACGCTTCGTAATTCTGCCAGTTGGACAGCATCGGCTGATAGAAGGCGGTGGCGTAGCGCTCCAGCGTGTGCGGCTCACCGAAGAAATGGCCGCCGGTCGGCACCGCGCCTAAAGCCTCGACGGCAAGCTCGGCCTCGTTGACCTCGATCGGGCGCAAGAACTCCATCATGTGCTGGATCATCTCGACATCGATGATGAGTTTTTCGAACGACGCCGTCAGCCCGCCCTCCTGCCAGCCGGCGGCGTGGTAGACGAGGTTGCCATGGCCGAGCACCGCACCCCACAGCGCCATCAGCGTCTCATAGGCGCCCTGCGCATCGGCGGCGTTGGAGGCCGAGCCCGGCGTCGTGCGGTAGGGCAGCCCGTAGCGCCGCGCCAGTTGCCCCGAAGCGATGTTGGCCTTGGTGTTCTCAGGCGTGCCGAAGGCCGGCGCGCCCGACTTCATGTCGACATTGGAGGTGAAGGCGCCATACATGACCGGCGCGCCCGGACGGACAAGCTGGGTCAGTACGACGCCGAACAGCGCCTCGGCATTCTGCTGCGCCAGCGCCCCGGCCAGCGTCACCGGGCTCATCGCCCCCATCAGCGTGAACGGCGTCACCGCCACCGACTGGCCGAACTCGGCCATGGTCATCAGGCCCTCGGCCATCATCTCGTCGAAGCGGCGCGGCGAGTTGACCGAGATGATCGTGGTGATGCCGGGATCGTCGCGCATCTGGTCGAGCGTCAGCCCGCGCGAAATCGCCATCATCTCGATGCCGTCAAGCGCCCTGCCCCGGCCGATAGCCGAGACATGGAAACTCTTATCGGTCAGCGTCAGATTGGTGAAGTAGGTGTCGAGATGGCGGGAGTTTGCCGGCAGCTCCACCGGTGCGCAGACCTGGTTGCCGAGCATGTGGATGCAGTTGAAATGCTGCGCCAACCGGGTCAGATCCGAATAGTCGCGCAAATTGCCGGCACGGCGGCCGCGCTCCATATCGTGCACATTCGGCGGCCCGGCAACGAGCGTGAAATTGATGGTGTTGCCGCCCAGATGAACCGCGTTGGCCGGATTGCGCGGCGTCAACACATAGCTGGACTGCGTGGTCTTCAACACGTCTTCGATCAGGCCGCGATCGATGCGGACATTCGCTGAGGCATGATCGACTTCGGCGCCAGCCTTCTCGAACAGCGACAGCGCCCGCGGGCTCATCACCTCGATGCCGAAATTCTCCAATATGTGCATCGACGCCTGATGGATCTGCTCGATCTGGTCGGGCGACAGCATAGCCATTGGCGGATAGGGATTCGTCACCCGCCTGAGCGGCAGTTGCGGGATGGCCGACGGGCCCCTGTTGCTGGTGCGCTCGGCGCCGCGTTTGCGTCTTGGTTCGTTCATGCCCGGCATCAAAGCCCCGGCAAACCGGGCAAGCTGTCGGAAATACGCCGTTTGCGGGCGTGATTTTAGCCACGGCGGCATTTCTGTAATATCTATTTAGAGAAAGCGACGAAATACGTCGGATTACTGACACAAAATCCCCCAAGCGACTGCTCCGACGAAGCGTTAACGAGCGCTGCAAGATTCCCTTTATGATTTCGGCCTATTGCTCTGCCAATGCGCAGCTCGAGTTTTAGTAAAATTGGCGCGGTTTGCGTGCTGCTGGCGCTTTCGGCCTGCGCCACGCCGCCCAGCCACATCAACAATGTCTGTGCCGTCTTCGACCAGAATGACGGCTGGTTCGACAACTGGCAGTCGGCCGCCGAGCGCACACAGCAGAAATACGGCATCCCCGTTCCCGTGCTGATGGCGACGGTCCGCAAGGAATCCGGTTTCAAGAGCAATGCACGGCCGCCACGCACCAAGCTGCTCGGCTTCATTCCGTGGAAGCATGTCTCGTCGGCCACCGGCTTCTCGCAGGCGCTGGACGGCACCTGGTCGCAATATCAGCGCGAGACCGGCAACTGGGCGGCCCGGCGGACGAAATTCGCCGACGCCGTCGACTTTGTCGGCTGGTATCATTCCAAGACCGCAGACACGTATGGCGTTGCCCGCAACGACACCTACAACCTCTATCTCGCCTACTATCTCGGCTGGACCGCCTATGGCCGCGGCAACCGGGGCGATGCCGGCGTCCAGGGCTATGCCCGGGCCACCGACAAGATGGCGCGGGACTATGCGCAGCAACTGAGCGAGTGCGGGAACTGAACTAATTCCGGGCATGAGCATTTCAACCACCCGCTGATGGACGGCATGCCTTGCCGACTAGCGGCAAACGCTCATCGCTTCGTCATCCACGGGCGGAGCAAGGAGCGCAGCGACGCAGCGCAGACCCCTGGAGCTGCTCCGCAGCCCAAGGGATCCATGCCGCGACTTCAAATCGCCGCCGCGGGCAGAAATTGTGCTCCGCTGCGCCCTCGGCTGAGGTCGCGGCATGGATCCCAGGGTCTCCGCGACGGAGCTTCGCTCCTGCTACGCCCTAGGATGACGAAGTTTGGGGAGGCTCCAGCCAATCCCGAATGCCAGCGATGGTCCACCGAGGGAAGACATCTTGCTGCCGACAGATCCCCAACCCTGCCAGATCCTCTGTTCCAGCGCGGCTAGTCGCGAAGCGCATTGACCGTTTCGAGATCGACCATCGGCCCGCCGGGCCGCGACGAAAGCAAGGGAATGCCGTTGCGCTCCCCGCCCGCCTGCGGCGGACGCAGCGAACGGCGAACCAGATCGGAAATGACTTCGCCCACACTGCGATCCTGCTGCCGCGCCATAGCTTTGGCGGCAAGAAGGACATCGTCATCGATTGCAAGTGTCGTTCTCACAATTCGCCCTCCCTCCAAGCATCAAACATCACATGGCGCAGCAAATGAAATTGCGTGATGCAGGTCAGTTCGGTTTCCTGGGCTTGCCCGGCTTTGGAGAACGGCCGGTTTCCGAAACCTCGTCGCGGACCTCGTGACGGCGGGCTTTCGAAACGGCTTCGGCCTCCTCGGCAGCCTGCCCCACCGCATCGGCTGCCGCGCTGCCCGTCTTGCCGCGCGGACGCTTCGGCGGCGTGCCGGCAAAACCGGGGCCGTCGCCGTGCGGCGCGTCATCCGGCACGCCTTCGTGCGCGGCGTGTTCCTTGTCGAACTTGATCACCGGCTCCATCTTGGCCAGCACGTCGTCGGAGAGCCAGCACAGGCTCATATGGCCGCCGCCGAGATGCTTGACCGGGGGCACCTTGGTCTCGCACAGATTGTCCGGCACCAGCTTCTTGTAGCCGCAGCGGGTCTGGAACGGGCAGCCGGACGGCGGATTCATCGCCGACGGGATGTCGCCTTCCAGCACGATGTGCCGCTTGACCACGCTGGTGTCGGCGATCGGAATCGCCGACAGCAGCGCCTCTGTATAGGGGTGATAGGGCGGCGCGAAGATCTGGTCGGTCGTGCCTTGCTCGACGATATAGCCGAGATACATGACGACGACGCGGTCGGCGATGTAGCGCACGACGGACAGATCATGGCTGATGAACAGCATCGTCGTCTTGTTCTTGCGCTGGATGTCCATCAGCAATTCGGTCACCGCCGCCTGCACCGACACGTCGAGCGCCGAGACCGGCTCGTCGGCCACCACCACCTTGGCGTCGCCGGCAAAGGCGCGCGCCACGCCGATGCGCTGCTTCTGGCCGCCCGAAAGCTGGCGCGGCTTGCGGGTCTCGAACGCCCTGGGCAGCTTCACCAGGTCGAGCAGTTCCAGCATGCGCTTGCGGCGATCGGCAACCGTCTTGCCGACATTGAACTTCTCCAGCGTGCGGATGATCTGCGAACCGACCGAATGGCTGGGATTGAGCGTGTCGAACGGGTTCTGGAACACCATCTGGATCGACGACACCGTGTCAACGCTCCGTTTCTCGATGCCCGTCGACTGGATTTCCGTGTTGCCCAGCGTCACCGTGCCGGCACTTGCCGTCTCCAGCCCGAGCAGCACCTTGGCCAGCGTCGACTTTCCGCAGCCGGATTCGCCGACGATGGCGACCGTCTCGGATTCGCGCGCCATGAACGAGATCGTCTCATTGGCCTTGACGACGCGGCCCTCGCTCGAGCCGAACACCTCGCTGCCGCCGACCCTGTAGTATTTTCTGAGATCCTCGATCTTGAGCACCGGCGCGC
>NZ_RZQY01000326.1:0-6521 GCF_003998575.1 Mesorhizobium sp. M7A.F.Ca.CA.001.10.2.1
GCCCGCCCCAACCCCATCGGGCTGCATGTGGTCCGGCTCGTCGCGCTCGACCAACGCACCGGCCGCATCGATCTCGACGCCATCGATGTGCTCGACGGCACGCCGGTCATCGACATCAAACCTTATTTCGCCTCGACCGACGCTATTGCCGAGGCGACCATCGAAGGGCGCGACGAGCCCGATCGGACCCGGCGGTGACGGCGCCGACCGGCCGCCGCCGCGCCATAGCCAAGGCGCTGACCGCTCTTCTGCCGCTGGCTCCCTATGCCGACATGGAGAAGATCCGCACCGACGCCGGCGCGGTCCACATGAAGACCTTGCCGCCGGGCATCGCCGTATGGCTGGCGACGATTGCCCATATCCGCCACATGCACACCGATTACGAGAAACTGCTGAGCGAAGGCTATGACCGCGACTCGGCGCGTTTCTTCGTCATCGAGCAGACCAACATCGTGCTCACCCGCTGGCGCGCAACCCGCCTGCTCGACGCCGACGACGAGGAGGAATGACCACGGCTACTTCCGCTTTAGCACGGCGACCGCATTGTAGGTCTGGCCATCGGCGTGGCCGACCCAAATCCAGGACAGATTGCCCTTGTAAAACCTGACGGTGATGTTGCCTCCGTCGATGCATTTGTCCCGACCGTAGGTGATGTTCTCGTGGTATTCCGCCGAAATGTCGTCCCTTGACGTCTGCGACAGCGATCCGCCGCAGCCGAGTGACGGATAGTCGATCGACGCGCTGCCATCGTTGATGGTCATGGCGATCGCCCAGTCGGCGCCGGCGTCACCCGCCGGGCTCTGGTGGCCATTGCCTACCCAGGTGCCGCTCAGCGACAGCACGTTCACCGCGCAAGGCAGGTTCTGGAAGATCGGAGTCAATTCGCCGCCGGTTTTCTCGCAGCGATAGGTCTGCCCGCCCTGGCACAATTCCTCGCCTTCGCGCGCGCACTGGGCGCGGGCGTCGCCCGCAGCGGCGAACATCATCATTGCCGCTGTGACGGCCCCAAACCTGCCCATTTTCCCCTCCCGTTCAGACCCGGAACGATACGGCAATCGCGATCGAATGTATCGGCCAGATCGTCATGGAGGCCGAACAGCGCCGGGCGGGTGGCTCTATGCCTTCTGCCCAGCGCCGCTAGCCTCTCGCCTGCGTGACAGGAGGCCCCGATGAGCCGGACAATGGCAACACAGGACGAGAAGCGACCGCCCGTCGTCGACGACCGCCATGTCGACCCGCACTCCTATCCCGAGGGGGTCGCTTTCCTCGACGGCCAATACCTGCCGATGTCGCAGGCCAAGATCTCGGTGCTGGACTGGGGTTTTCTGCATTCCGACGCCACCTACGACACCGTGCATGTCTGGAACGGCCGCTTCTTCCGCCTCGATTTGCATCTCGACCGCTTCTTCGGCGGGCTGGAAAAGCTGCGCATGACCATCCCCTTCGATCGCGACGGCGTTACCGAAATCCTGCACAATTGCGTGGCGCTGTCGGGTCATCGCGCCGCCTATGTCGAAATGCTGTGCACGCGCGGCGCCTCGCCGACTTTCAGCCGCGACCCGCGCCAGGCGGTCAACCGCTTCATGGCGTTCGCCGTGCCGTTCGGCTCGGTCGCCAATGCCGAGCAGTTGCAGCGCGGCCTGCGTGTCGCCATCAGCGCCAAGATGCGCATTCCGCCGGCCTCGATCGACCCGGCGATCAAGAACTACCACTGGCTCGATCTGGTGCGCGGCCTCTACGATGCCTATGATCGCGGCGCCGAGACCGCATTGATCCTCGACTTCAACGGCAATGTCGCCGAGGGCCCGGGCTTCAACGTCTTCTGCGTCAGGGACGGCAAGCTGTCGACGCCTTCCATTGGCGTGCTGCCGGGCATAACCCGCCGCACCGTCTTCGATCTCTGCGCCGAACAAGGTCTTGCCGCCACCGCGGCCGATGTCAGCGTCACTGCATTGCGCGAGGCCGACGAGGTCTTCATCACCTCGACCGCGGGCGGCATCATGCCGGTGACCGAGATCGACGGCGCGGCGATCGCCAACGGCAAGGTCGGACCGATCACCAGCCGGCTGATGGCGCTCTATTGGGAGAAGCACGAGGATCCGGCGTGGTCGTCTCAGGTGAATTATCCCTGATAATTCAGGCGTCTTTTTCGAAAGATTCCGGTCGCCTCTGGAAAATCAGAGGACGGACCGTATATGCCCGAAAGCGGAGAGGCCTCCGCTTTCACGCAAAATCACGCCCGCAGGGGCAAGGTCTCCAAGATCATGACATCAAAGGTTTGGTTCATCACCGGATCGTCGAAGGGCTTTGGTCGCGTCTGGGCCGAGGCTGCACTCGCGCGCGGCGACAGCGTCGCGGCCACCGCCCGCGATGCCGGCACGCTCGCCGATCTCGTCGAGAAATACGGCGACAGGATTGCCGCGATAAAGCTCGACGTCACCGACAAGAAAGCCGTCGATGCCGCAGTCGCCGAGGCGCACAAGCGTTTTGGCCGGCTCGACGTCGTCGTCAACAATGCCGGCTACGGCCATTTCGGCGCCATCGAGGAGGTCAGCGAACAGGAAGCTCGCGACCAGATCGAAACCAATGTCTTCGGCGCGCTGTGGGTCACTCAGGCCGCACTGCCGATCATGCGGGCGCAGCGTTCCGGCCACATCATCCAGATTTCGTCGATCGGCGGCGTCAATGCCTTTGCCTCGCTCGGCCTCTACCACGCCTCGAAATGGGCGCTGGAGGCCTTCAGCCAGTCGCTGAGCATCGAGGTCGCGGAATTCGGCATCCATGTGACGCTGGTCGAACCGGGCGGCTTCTCCACCGACTGGGCCGGCCCGTCGGCCAAGATCTCTCAGCCGATCGAGGCCTATGCGCCCGCCCGTGCGAAGATGGCAGAGCGCCGCGCCAATTCCGTTGCCGGCGATCCAGAGGCCACCGGGCCGGCGATGCTGGCCATTGTCGACGCCGCCGAGCCACCGCTCAGGGTGTTCTTCGGCGACGGCGCCCTGCCGATGATACGCCAGGAATACGCCAACCGACTCGCCACATGGGACAAGTGGGACCATGTTTCCGTTATGGCGCAAGGCGCCAAGAAGAACCGCAAAGCTAACGCCTAGTGAGCTTGGCTACGCCGCGACGGCGGCGTAGCTCCTGCCCTCTGGTTGCCGCACAGCTATGCCGAATAGATCCACTGCTCCGGCACGCGCACCGAGATTTCTTCGCGGACCCTGACCGTTCCGGGCTTCTCGACCCAGGCGACGACGCCGCGCAGCCGTTTCGCGACTTTTGGGAACAACAGCGCGCCGGCTTCGACGTCGGCCATTCCGGCATTCTCGGCGATCGACCGGCCGGCGATGCGGCAAGGTCCGTTCTGTACGTCAATCTTGATGGTGACGCCGCCCTTGAAGAACAGCAGCGTGCCGGCCGGCAGCATCGAGAGGTTCGGCACCCCTTCGATCACAAGATTGGCGCCGATCCACTCCGGCCTGATCTCGGCCAGGCCCATGCGTTGGGCAACAACCGCCAGTTCGTCCGCTGCCACTATGGACAATTGCCGTTCGTTGCGCATTTCGGTGCCGCGCGGATACCAGGGCTCGCGCCCGCCCGCGCGGCGTGTCGGTCCGGCATGAAAATCGCCTGCTATGCCATCGAAATCCAGCAGCAATTCGTCCACCGGGCGCGTCTGAAAATGATCCGCCGGCGCCACGTAAAGCGCTGCCGCCTTGGCGGCAAGCTTTCGCGCGGGGATGATTTCGATCGGCTTTTCAGCCTCGGGGAAGAGATCCAGCATGGCGTTCTTTTCTCTCGTCATCCAGCGAATTAGCCGGGCGGACTTCGCGGCGTCCAGTCGAAAGTGCTGATCGTCCGATCAACGTCACCGATGGGATGGCGATCGCCAGGCGAGTGCCGTTCGCACCAGCCTAACGCAACAAGACGTATTGAGCGCCAAGGTGTATTCCGAGCACAGGAACGGAGCGTACTTTTGGGTACGTGAGTTCAGCCCTACCGCGACGCGGGGAAGCGTAGCCATTCGCCGGGCGGCCTCACCTGAATATCGACATACCTAGAGCATCCGCAACAGCGCACCGCCTATCGAATACCCCGCGCCAAAGGCGCAGATCAGGCCGAAATCGCCAGGCTTCATGTCGGCGTGGTTTTCCGACAGCGCGACGATGGCGCCGGCGCCCGCCGTGTTGCCAAGCCGCTCCAGCACCATCGGCGCGCGGTCGTGGTCGACCTCGTGGCCGAACGACAGTTTCAGGATCATCGCATTCATGCGTGCATTGGCCTGATGCAGCCAGAAGCGCCTGATCGCCTGCGGCGTCAGCCCGTGCTCGGCCAGGAATTCGACGATGAATTTCTGCCCGGCAACGGTGACTTCCTTGAACACCTTGTTGCCGACCTGCTTGATCAGATTGCCTTCCAGATTGATCATGTAAGGATCATCCTGGGCGGTGCGGGTGTGATAGCCCAGATTGGTGCGGATGTTGTTCGACATCTGCGTCCAGACGCGCGTGTCGAGCACTTCGAAGCGCCCCGGCCGCTTGTCGCCCTTGGCCAGCCCTTCGACCACCATCGACACCGAAGCGTCGCCGAAGATGAAATGCGTCTGCCGGTCGCGAAAATTGAGATGGCCGGTGATGATCTCGGGCGTCGTCACCAGAATGCGCTTGTGCGCGCCCGACCGCACCAAATTGACGGCTATGTGCAAGGCGGCCGCCGCCGAAGAACAGCCAAGCCCCATGTCAAAGCCCGCGCCCTTCGTCCCCAGCGCCTCCTGCATTTCGATGGCGATCGCCGGATAGGGCCGCTGGTGATGCGAGGCCGAGCAGATCACCAGGTCTATATCCGACGGCTGCAGCCCGGCATGGTCGAGGGCCTTCTTCGCCGAGGCTATGCCGAACTCGGCCTCCAGCGACAGCGCATCGTCGGGCCGTGCGGGAATGCGCGGCGCCATCCGGGTCGGGTCGAGGATGCCCTCGCGCTCGATCACATGACGGGTGCGCACGCCCGAGGCGTGGACGATGAAGTCGCTGTCCGATTTCGGCAGCGGCGGCTCGCCAGTATCCTGGCGACGCGCGTTTTCCAGGTCGACCCAGGCATTGAAGCTGGCGACCAGTTCTTCATTGGTGATTGTGGGTTCGGGGATCTCAACGCCGATGCCGCTGATGATGACGCGATGCATGTCCAGTCCGTCCCATCCGCAGGCGTTGCGGGCTTCATGTGGGCGCCGGAGCGTTCCGGCGCAACAGTTTTCTCACCGAGGCGGTTTACGCCGGCTTAAACCAAAGATCTGGGCCGACTGAAGCCGATCCCTCGACATGGCCACAGCCAAAGCCAAGCGGCCCTAAGGCGCCGCGCGACATGGATAATCAAGCTCGTTTTGCGACAATGAAAATGCGCGGAAAGCGCAAGAGCACCTTGCCATCAGCCGTCTTCTGATAGGCCTTGGCGATCTTGGCCGTGTAACATTCGAGGAACATCGCCCTCTCCTCGGCGTCCAGCGGATCGAGGAACGGCTTCAGGCCCGTCGATTTCACCCATTCGACGATCGCCTGCGCGTCGGCAAGCGGATGGTTGTAGATGGTGTGCCAGATATCAAGCCGGTCGCTGAGCGGCGACAGCAGGTCATAGTAGAACGACACCGGCGGCAACGGCCCGCGTGCCGCGCCCTTGAGCTTTTCGGCAAATGGCATTTCGGCGGCGGTCTCCCGCATCAGGCGGTGGGAGTCCTCGCCCAGATTGTCGGGCATCTGGACGGCAAGCGCACCGCCTGGGGCGAGGAAGCCCATCAGCCGCTGGAACACCGCCGGATGGGTAGGCAGCCATTGGAACACAGCATTGGCGAAAATCACGTCGACCGGCTCCGCCGGCTGCCATTCGGAGGCATCGGCGAGATCAAAGGTGACCTCGGGCAGGCGCGCCCGCGCCTTCTCGATCATGTCGGGCGAAGTGTCGAAGCCGCTCACCTCAGCATCCGGCCAGCGCTCGACAAGCAGTTCGGTCGAGTTGCCAGGCCCGCAGCCGATGTCGACGACCCGGCGCGGGAAGTCCACCGGCACCTGCGCGACCAAATCCCGCGCGGGCCGCGTGCGCTCGTCTTCGAATTTCAGATATTGGGCGGCGGACCAATCAGCCATTTGAGCTCCTCATGCTGGTTGAGATCGCCGCCCTAAAACCCCTTACCGCGTCAGCCTCTTGTAGGTCATGCGGTGCGGGTTGACGGCATCCGGCCCGAGGCGGCGGATCTTGTCCTGCTCGTAATCCTCGAAATTGCCTTCGAACCATTCGACATGGCTGTCGCCCTCGAAGGCGAGGATGTGCGTCGCCAGGCGATCGAGGAACATACGATCGTGCGAGATGATGACGGCGCAGCCGCCGAAGTTTTCCAGCGCGTCTTCGAGTGCGGCCAGCGTTTCCGTATCGAGATCGTTGGTCGGTTCGTCGAGCAGCAGCACATTGCCGCCGGTCTTCAGCATCTTGGCCAGATGCACGCGGTTGCGCTGACCGCCGGACAGATTGCCGAC
>NZ_RZQY01000327.1:0-6513 GCF_003998575.1 Mesorhizobium sp. M7A.F.Ca.CA.001.10.2.1
GGCCAGGGATGTGAAGCTGCTGGTGACCAGTTCTCCTGCCTTTATCGCCAATTATTTCAAGCCGTTCGGCCAGGTTGCGGCACCCATCGAGCTGGTCGAAAACAAATATTTCGAGGCCGCGACGATCTTGCCCGGCGCTCCGGAGACTGAAGAGAGCCCGGTCGGTCCGCCATGGCGGATCGGCTGGTTCGGTGCGCTGCGCTGCCGACGCTCACTCGAGCTGCTGGCCGATTTCTCCCGCCGCATGGAGGGCCGCTTCGAGATCGTGCTGCGCGGACGTCCGGCTTTGTCGGAATTCCCTGACTTTCACGGCTTTGTCGAAGCCGAGCCGTGGCTGTCGTTTCTCGGGCCCTACCGCAATCCGGAAGACATGGCGGCGATCTACAACGATGTCCATTTTTCGTGGGCGATCGATTTCTTCGAGGCGGGGCAGAACTCCGAATGGCTTCTGCCCAACCGGCTCTATGAAGGCTGCCGTTTCGGAGCGGTGCCGATCTCGATGGGCAACACCGAGACCGGGCGGTTCCTCAAACAGCAGGATATCGGCGTGCTGTTGCCGCAGGCGTCGCCCGAAGCCCTCGAAGCCGTGCTCGGCAAGATGGAAGAGCATCGCTTCGCCAGGCTGAAGGAGCGCGTTCTGGCCCGCAATCCGAGGACCTGGAGCTACGATCGCAGCGATTGCCGGGCGCTTGTCGAGCGGCTGCGCAGCCTGACGGCCGTGCCCGGCTCCTTTGCCGCCGAGGCATTGGCATAGGATGGCCAAGGATGGACAGAGGCAAGATGGACAGAGATTGATGACGCAGACGGACAAACCCTCATCCAGCCTGATCGTCATTCCGTGCCTGAATGAAGCCGCCCATATCGGTGCGCTGCTCGATCAATTGCGGCCCGCGGCCGCCCGGCTTGGCGCCCGGATCATCGTCGCCGATGGCGGCAGCACCGACGGCACGCTTTCCATCGTCGAGGATGTGATTGCCAAGGACCCGCGGGTTATCCTGCTCCACAACAAGCGGCGCATCCAGAGCGCGGCGATCAATCTCGCCGTCGGTACCTTCGGCGATGGTGCCGACTATCTCATCCGCATCGATGCGCATGGCGGTTATCCCGACGATTATTGCGACCGGCTGGTCGAGGAAGCCTTGGCCACGGGCGCGGATTCGGTTGTCGTTTCGATGCTGACCAGAGGCAGCGGTGCCGTGCAGAAGGCGGCCGCCGCGGCGCAGAACTCCAAGCTCGGCACCGGCGGCTCGAAGCATCGGCATCTTTCGCAGGGACAGTGGATCGATCACGGCCATCATGCACTGATGCGGATATCGGCATTCGGCGCCGTCGGCGGCTACGACGAAGCGTTCAGCCATAACGAGGACGCCGAGCTCGATTATCGCCTGCGCAAGGCGGGCTACAAGATCTGGATGAGTGGCAAGACGCAGATGGTCTACTATCCGCGCGCCTCGCTCTCAGGCCTCTATTTCCAGTATCTCGGCTACGGTCGCGGGCGTGCCAAGAATGTGCTGAAGCACCGCGTCATCCCAAAGATCCGGCAGATGGTGCCGCTGGCGGTCTTCCCGGTGGTTCTTCTTGCGGCCTTCTCATTCGTGCATTGGATTGCGGCAGTGCCTTTGTTGCTGTGGGTGTCGGTGTGCCTGGGCTACGGACTGGTGACGGCTATCCGCCAGCGCAAGGCTGACGTTGCGCTGGCCGGTGTCTCGGCCATGGTCATGCATCTTGGCTGGTCGGTTGGCTTCTGGCTGCAGCTTCTCGGCCTCGGCTCGCGACGCGGAGTGGCCTGATGGCGGTGTCGGCAAAGAACCGCAGCATCGACATCGGCGTCTGCACGTTCCGCCGGCCGGAGCTGGCTGACACGCTGCGCTCGCTCGACGCCATGGAGATGCCGGCGGGATTCGATATCCGCATTATCGTCGCCGACAATGACGACACCCCGACGGCCCGTGACCTGGTGGCGGCGCTGTCGCGGGAATTGACGGTGCCGATCCACTATCGGCATGCCCCGGCGCGCAACATCTCGATCGCCCGCAATGCCTGCCTCGATGCGAGCACAGCGGATTTCGTCGCCTTCATTGATGATGACGAAACGGCCACGCCTCAATGGCTCGCTGAATTGGTCGCGATGGCGCAGCAAAGCGGTGTCGCCGTCGTGCTCGGCCCGGTCAGGGCGCGCTATCGCCCGGATGCGCCGGACTGGATGCGGCGCGGCGATTTCCATTCGACCTTGCCCATCTGGGTGCGCGGCGAGATCCGCACCGGCTACACCTGCAATGTTCTGCTGCGGATGGGCTCGGACAGCCTGCGCGGCCGCCGCTTCAGCCTGGCGCGTGGCCAGACCGGCGGCGAGGACACCGAATTCTTCGACCAGATGCACAAGGCCGGCGGCCGCATCGCCTTCGCGCCCAAGGCGTGGGTCGACGAGGTGGTGCCGCGCTCAAGGGCGGCATTCGAATGGCTCGGCCGCCGCCGCTTTCGCGTCGGCCAGACGCATGGCCATCTCCTGGGCAGTAGCGCCAGCAGCATCGGCCTGGTCAAGCAGGTCGGCCTGGCCTCGGCAAAGGCCATCTATTGCTTCGCCTCGGCACTTCCGGTCGTCGTCAGTCCAGTCCGCAGGAACCGCAGCGTGCTGCGCGGCATTATGCATGTTGGTGTCGTCAGCGGCCTCGTCGGCATCCGCGAAATTCGCCTCTATGGCCAGCCGTCGCCACAGGAGGGAGGCAAGCGTGCAGCCTGACGTCAGCTCTGTCCCGGATGTTTCCTTCGTTATTGCCGCCTACAACGCCGAGGCGACCCTTGATCGGGCGATTGCCAGCGCCATCGCCCAGAAGGGTGTCAGCGTCGAAATCATCGTCGTCGACGACAAGTCGCGCGATGCGACGCTCGACGTGGCGCGGGCCTACCCCGGGGATATCGTCCGTGTCGTCGCCCTGGCCAGCAACCGCGGCCCTGGCGGCGCCAGGAATGCCGGCCTCGACGCCGCCCGCGGCAGATGGATCGCGGTTCTCGATTCCGACGACGCGGTCTTTCCCGGCCGGCTCGCGGCCATGATCGCTCGTGCCGAAAGCGCGGATGCCCAGATCGCCGTCGACAATCTGCAGGTCGTTCGCGAGGACGGCGTCATCGAGGACGCGATGTTTCCGCGGCAATATCTGGAAGGCTTGCGCGAGATTTCGCTGGCCACCTACATCGCCGGCAACGTCGTCTTCGAATCCAAGTTCAACCTCGGCTATCTCAAGCCGATCTTCCAGCGCGAGTTCCTGAACGAACACCGGCTTCGCTATGACGAAAAGCTGAGGATCGGCGAAGACTACATCCTGTTTGCCGGCGCCCTGGCCAAGGGCGGAAAATGCGTCGTCGAGCCCGATATCGGCTATGCCTATCATATCCGCAGCGGCTCCATCTCGCGCGTGCTCGAGCTTCACCACGTCGAAGCGATGCGCAGGGCGGATGCCGTGTTCGCTCAAACCCATCGGATGGATGAGGCCGCGCAGGCCGCGTTTGCACGGCGCGGCCGCAGCCTGCGCAAGGCGGCATCGTTTCTGTCACTGGTACAGCACATCAAGGCGCGGTCCCCGCTCAAGGCGATCCGGACTGCGCTCAGCGACCCGGCGGCGGTCAGGCATATGGGCATGCCGATCGCCGTGCGGTTGCGAAGAATGGCGGCACAATTTGCCGTTGGGGCGGGGAGGTGAAGATGCAGGCACATGGAGGGATTTTTCGTGGCCTGTGAATGGACTGAAGTCGATCTCCTCAGAAGGAATTTGCGATGAAGAAAATCAGGAAGGCCGTGATACCGGTGGCGGGGCTTGGAACAAGATTCCTGCCGGCGACCAAGTCGATGCCAAAGGAAATGCTTCCCGTGGTCGACAGGCCTGTCGTGCAATATGCGGTGGACGAGGCCTTCGAGGCGGGCATCGAGCACATCGTCTTCGTGACTGGCCGCAACAAGGCGGTGATCGAGGACTATTTCGACCTGCATCCGGAATTGATCGGCACCCTGGAGCAGACCGGCAAGAAGACCCAGTTGGAGGCGCTCGAAAGCATGCTGCCTGTGGCCGGTGCCACCAGCTTCATCCGCCAGCAATCGCCGCAAGGCCTCGGCCATGCCGTCTGGTGCGCGCGCGAGGTTATCGGCAACGAGCCCTTCGCCTTGCTGCTGCCGGACATGGTGTCCTTCGGCGGGCGCGGATGCCTCGCCGAAACCGTCGAGCTTTATGAGCGCACGGGTGGCAACGTGATCGCCGTCGAGCGTTGCGAACCGAGCGAGACCAACAAATACGGCATCGTTGGCCGTGGCGCCGAGATCGGTGGCGGTTTCGAGGTGACGGCCATGGTCGAGAAGCCGGCGCCGGCCAATGCGCCGTCGAACTTCTACATCAACGGCCGCTACATCCTGCAGCCCGAGATTTTCGCGCTTCTGGGCAATCAGCAGCGCGGCGCCGGCAACGAGATTCAATTGACGGACGCCATGGTTCGTCTGTCGAAGGATCAGTCGTTCTTCGCCCAGCCTTTTAAGGGTCGCATGTTCGACTGCGGTTCCAAGGAAGGGTTCATCCAGGCCAACATCGCCTTCGCGCTGGCGCGCGACGACATGAAGGGTCCGGTTTTCGAGATGCTTCAGGAGTTCGTCCGGTCGCATGAACGCCAGGAAGAAGCCGCATAATGCCCATCTTTCGGGAGCATGGTCAGATGGCCGGCGAAGAGGGGCCGGCAGGTTCTCGCCGTCTGGCACGACGCTTGCTTCGCTTCTGGCGATGCTCCCGATCTTCGAGGCGCCTGCAAGCCAAGGCATGATCCCGGAAAGTGGGTCCCGGTTTCCGGAAAAGATCATGTTGAAACAGTGAGATAGAGTCCATTGCGATGGACCGGCTCTAGAATTGGACCGAAGATGAATTATGCCAACTTTCCTCTCGACAAGAGGATGCCATTGCCGAATTCGGACGCAGGAGACGGCGAAGACTTCATCGATATCGAGCGGCTGCTTGGCATGGCCGCACGGCAGGCCAAGGTGGTTGCCGTGTGTGCCGTCATCGGTCTCTTCCTGGGCTTGCTCTATTTGCAGACGACGCCGCCTAAATATCAGTCGGTCGCCAGCGTGCTGATCGATGAGGGCTTGAACAAAATCGTCGACGACATTTCGGCGACGTCGACAACCATGCAGACCGATTCGGCGATCCTGAGCCAGATCGAGATCCTGACCTCGACGCGGCTTGCCGCCGTGGTCGTCGACAAGCTGAAGCTCGACCAGAACGACACATTCATGAATCCGCCCCAGTCGGCGCTTGCCCAAGGCATAGGCCTCATCCGCGGCCTGATCCAGTATGTCCGCCCCAGCTCTTCCATGCCGGGTGGCACTGACTTCAGCAAGCTCGACCCGGCCGCCCGCGATGCGCTGATCGCCACGTCGCGCCGCGACTACGCGATCCTCAAGCTGCAGAGCGAGGTGCGGGCAACGCGCATCGGGCGAAGCTACGTCATCGCGCTCGGCTATCAGGCGACGGACCCGGCCTTGGCAAACGCCATCACCAAGGCCTACGCCGATGCCTATCTCGCCGATCAGCTCGATGCCAGCTTCGATGCCACCGAGCGGGCTGCGGTCTGGCTCCAGGGCCGGTTGACGGAGCTGCGCCAGAGCTCGCAGGCAGCTTCGCTTGCGGTTGAGAAATTCAGGGCCGAACACGGGCTGGCCGCCAACAGCGACGGCCAGCTGATGAGCGACAAGCAGCTTTCCGACCTCAACGCCCAGCTTATCGTGGCGCAGGCCGACACCGCGCGCGCCAGCGCCCGCTACCAGCAGTACAAAGCCATTGTCGACAGCGGCTCCGAAAACGCCTTCAAGGATGCCGCCATATCGAGCGACCAGCCGAGCAGCTCGGTCATATCGGCGCTCAAGACCCGCTATCTCACGGTGGCCAAGCGTCTGCAGGACGTCGAGGCGAATTTCGGCCCCGAGCACCCGCAGGCGGTGGCTCTCTCCAAGGAGAAGGCCGACATATCGACGCAGATTTTCGGCGAGCTGAAGCAGCTGACCGAAAGCTATCGCAACGAATATGAGGTGGCGCAGGCACGCGAGACCGCGCTCAGGGCCAACGTCGCGGCCGCACAGGGCAAGAGTTCCGTCGACAACCAGACGCAAGTCAAGCTGCGTGAACTCGATCAGCAGGCGACGGCGCTCACCACGCTCTACCAGACATTCCTCGGCCGCTATGAGGAAGCCGCGCAACAGCAATCCTTCCCTGTCGGCAAGATCCGCATCATCTCCGACGCTTCGATGCCGATGGCGGCCTCGAGCCCGCGCACAATCGTCGTGCTCGGGCTTTCGCTGGTGCTTGGCCTGCTGATGGGCGCCGGCTTTGGTGGCCTGAACGAGTTCAACGAACGCTTCTTCAGGACCGGCGAGGACGTGCGCGACCGCGTCAACCTGAAATTCCTCGGCTATCTCCCCACGATCGGCGGCAAGCTCGGCAAGGAAGAAAAGCCGGGCGAGACCCAGGTAGACGCCAAGAC
>NZ_RZQY01000328.1:0-6485 GCF_003998575.1 Mesorhizobium sp. M7A.F.Ca.CA.001.10.2.1
TGTGACCGGTGCGGCGGTGGTTGCGGGAGCGCCCGCCGTGCTGGTGGCGGGCAGCGTCTGGGTCGACGTCGCCGGCGGAGTGATCGCCGACGGTTCGAGCACGTCCTTTGCGTTGGTGCAGGCGGCAAGAGCCAATGCCACAAGCAATGACACGGTCGTCACATGCGATCGTCTCATTTGCCTTCTAACTCCTTGGCGAAGAACGCCTCCCATTGTGGATTCACTGTACGATCAAGTCGAGATCATGGCGGGACAGCGGCTTGGGCTGGGATTCGGTGGTCAGGTAGGTGCGGCCAAGCGTCATCGCCGTCTCGGTATCGGAGTCCATGATGATCATATGGGCGAACAGCGTCATGTTGGGCGCGATCGGTTCGGGATTGCCCTGGTAGAACATCGGCATGTCCATCCAGGACGGGGTGAAGCGGGCGCCGACCGAATAGCCGCAGGCGTTCAGCCGGTGCTTGGTCAGGCCGTGTGCCTCCATGGTGCGGGCATGCGCATCGAAGACGTCGCCGAAGCTGTTGCCCGGCGTCATCGCCTTTTCGACAGCCAGGAGTGCCGCGCGGGCGGCGTCGAACAATTCCTGATGGCGCTTCGACACCTTGCCGGTCAGCACCGTGCGCATCATCGGTGCGTGGTAGTGGTTGAAGACGCCGGCCCATTCGAGCGTCAGCTGGTCATTTTTGGTGAGCTTGCGGCGGCCGGCCTTGTAGCGGCACAGCAGCGCATCGACGCCGGAGCCGATGATGAATTCGTTGGCCGGATAGTCGCCGCCGCCGGCAAAGATCGCACCCTGCATGGCGGCCAGGATCAGGGCTTCGTCGCCACCTTGCTTGATCAGCGGCAGCGCCGCGTCGAGCGCGTCGTCGGAGAGATTGGCGGCCTTCTCGGCCTTGGCGATCTCGGCCGGACTCTTGAACAGGCGCAGCCGCCCGACAATTCCGGACGCATCGGCGATCTGGCCGAAGGTCTGCAACTGCTCGTCGAGGCGGCGGCCATTGAACGCGGTCAGGCCATGGGTGTCGTATTCGACACCGATGCGGGCGCCGAGCAGGTCGAGTTCGTTGAGCAGATTGCGCAGGTCGACCGCCGGATTGGCGCCATTACGGTCCGTCCACAAGACGATGTTGTCGATAATCGAGGTCTGACGCGCCTGGCGCAGGTCGGCCGAGCGGGTCAGCAGCACCATCGAACCGTCGGCCTTCACCACCAGGCACTGGAAGAAGCAGAAGCCGAACGTGTCGTAGCCGGTCAGCCAGTACATGCTTTCCTGCGCGAACAGCAGGATGGCATCAAGCTTTTTTTCGGCCATCTCGATGATCAGCCGGTCGCGCCGCGCGTCAAATTCAGATCGTTCAAAATGCAGCGCCATTATTCCCTCTCCAAGACGATTGCCGAAACCTGCCGGCCGTAATCGGGCTCCTTGCGATGCGTGGTGCGCCGGTAGGAGTAGAACAGGCCTTCCTCGGCGTAAGTGCAGCGGTCGAGGCCTTCAGCCGTCACGCCGGCCTCGGCCAGCCGGTCAACCGTGTAGCGGTTGAGGTCGAACATGGCATGGCCGGCATTGGCGGACGGCGCGAAATAGAGGATATTTTCGGCATCGGCTTCGACAAAGCGGGCGACGAATTCCGGGCCGACCTCGTAGTTATCAGGGCCGATGGAGGGGCCTAGCACGGCGATGATGTTTTGGCGCCGGGCGCCGAGGCTTTCCATCGCCAGGATGGTGTTTTCGAGCACGCCGGTGAACGCGCCTTTCCAGCCGGCATGCGCGGCGCCGATGATGCGCGCCTCAGCATCCGCGAACAGCACGGGACCGCAATCGGCGGTCGAAGCGCCGATGGCGATGCCCGGCCGGTCGGTGACGATGGCGTCTGCCTTGGGCCGCTCGCCGGCAAAGGGCTCCCTGGCGATGATGACGTCGGGCGAATGGATTTGCCAGGCGGTCAACAGATGGTTCGCCGGCACGCCCATCCAGGCGGCGACGCGGCCGCGGTTCTCTGCGACCAGCGCCTGGTCGTCATTCGATCCGGTGCCGATGTTGAGGCCCTGGTAGATGCCGCCGGAGACACCGCCGATGCGGGTGAAATAGCCGTGGCGGATGCCTTGTGCCTGCGCCTTGTCCAGCAGCGGCGACCGAACGGGATCCGGTTTGGTCTGATTCAGCATGCGGGCGTTGTTGTCCGTGTGGGCGGTTTCGTCAAGAAGAAGGTGCTTGGTCGAGAACAGGCGCTGCAAAGCGCGGACGGGAGATTGGGAGGGGCGGCGGTAAAAAGTCAATCCGCCCCGGCGAAGGGCCGAACCGCCACGCCGCGAGGCAGTACCGCAAGCACCTTGAACAGCTCGCCCATGGCTTGCGGCCCTGCGAGGCGTTCGACGTCGCCGGCGATCCTTTCGCGCGCCGCCTGGCCGGCATCGGCGCCAAGCCGGCCGGCGCGCTCGAGGATGCCCATGCCGAGCAGGAAGTCGCCCTGTGTCGTCAGATGGGCTTCGAGGCCATGTGCACGCACGATCGCGGCCAGGGCGGCGAAATCGACATGGGAGGTGAGGTCGGCCTCACCGGGATTGGCCAGCACATCTTCGTGATCGTGGCTTCGCAAGGCCTGCAGCGTGTCCCCGACACCCGGCTGGAGATGGCCATAGTCGATAAACAGGCCAGCGCCGCCATGCCTGGATATGCGCTCGGCGATCGTTGCCATGAGCGCGGTGCGGGCAGGCGCCACTTCGGCGATCGAACCTTGCGGCGCTTGGGTGGCATCGGCGGGCAGCAGCGTCGGGTCGACCGGGCCGGCGCCGGCGAAGAAGCAAAGGTCGTTGGTCTCGTCGAGGCCGACCACGCGCTCGCGCCAGCCGGCGCCGGCGCGGAGGAACTGGCGGATGGGCACGGCGTCGAACAGTTCGTTGCCGACGATGAACAGCGGTTGCTGCGGCAAGGTCTCGATGGTTTCATGCCAGCCAACCGCGAAGGGTGTGGCGCCAAGCGTCTGCTTTTGCACCTCGGTCAGGCGCGGGCTGGTCTCGATCATGGCGAAGGTGGCGCCGCTGGCCAGATCAGGATCGAGCCGCGACAGCGTACGCAGCATGTCCTTCATCAGCGTGCCGCGGCCGGGGCCGATCTCGGCGATGGTGGCCGGCAGCGGCCGGCCGCTCGCCTGCCACGCCTGGTACATCCACACGGCGACCAATTCGCCGAACATTTGGCTGATCTCCGGCGCGGTGATGAAGTCACCGGCCGCACCAAAAGGCTCGCGCGTCGTGTAGTAGCCGTCCGCCGGGTCGAACAGGCACATCGCCATGTATTCGTTGATCGGTATCGGCCCCAGGGCCTCGATCAGGTCGACGATGCGGGTCTTCAGCCGTGTCATGCCGGCTGCGGCTGCGTCACCGGCTTGGCGGTCAGCATCGCCCAGATGCCGGCCAGCACCATCGGCGTCGACAGGATCATGCCCATGGTCAGCCAGTTGGTGCCGAGGAGGTAGCCGAGCTGCTGGTCGGGCTCGCGGAAGAACTCGACAAAAATGCGCGACAGGCCGTAGCCGCAGATGAAGGCGCCGCCGACGAAGCGCGGCGTCTTCAGCTTGAGGCGCGAATGGGTGAGAATGCGCAGCACGAGGAACAGCACCACGCCTTCGAGAAGCGCCTCGTAGAGCTGGCTCGGGTGACGGGCAAACGGCCCGCCATTGGGGAATTCGAAAGCCCAGGGCACGTCGGTTGGGCGCCCCCACAGCTCGGAGTTGATGAAGTTGGCGACGCGCACCAGGCCAAGGCCGACCGGCACGCCGGCCGCCACGACGTCAAACAGCGACCAGGTGCGGATGCCGCGCTTGATGGAAAACAGCGTCATGGCGAGGATGACGCCAAGCAGGCCGCCATGGAACGACATACCGCCTTGCCAGACCGCCAAGATATCGAGCGGGTGGGCGATGTAGCGTGGCAGATCATAGAACAGCACATAGCCGGTGCGGCCGCCGAGCACGACGCCGATGGCCGCCCAGACGATGAAGTCGTCGAGATCCTCCGGCTTCATCGGCAGGACGCCGTTCGGCCACAGCCTGGCATTGGCGGCGAGCCGCTTGGCGTACCACCAGGCAAACAGGATGCCGACGATATAGCCGACGCCATACCAGTGCACCGCCAGCGGCCCGATCTGGATGAGGATCGGGTTGATGTCGGGGAAGGGCAAGGAGGCCAGCGGCAGCAGGAAATATTCGTTCAACGGGGAACTCTCATTGCGAAACGCGTTTGCGCGCGGACCATGCGGCAGGGTTTTGGCAGGGTCAAGGCAAGGTGGGCGCCCTCGACTTGATGCCGCAGCGCGGCGCAACATGCTTGCATTCGACGCGCAGCGCCACTACGTCAATTTGTGCAAGCGCGAGGATTTGCCATGTCGACCGGACCGAACCGCATTCTCGATGAATTCGCCAAGCTGATGACCGACGCCGCCGGCGCCGCCCAGGGCGTGCGCCGGGAGGTGGAGACGGCCTTCAAGGGGCAGGCCGAACGCATTCTCAACACCATGGACGTGGTGCAGCGCGAAGAGTTCGAAGCCGCGCGCGAGATGGCCGCCAAGGCGCGGGAAGAAAACACTCGCCTTGCCGCCCGCATCGAGGCGCTCGAGGCGAAGCTTGCCGAACTGGCCGGCGACGCCACACCAGCGACGGCGGCCAAGCCGCGCACAAAAAATAATCGTTAAACTTTTCCACATAGCCCGATCCTGAAAAGCGCTTTGCCGTGAATCGCTTAACGGCATTGCATGAATCTTTGTGACAGCGGCTTTCCACATGCGAATGACGCAGTGCGAAAAATTGGGCTGTTCACGCGACTCCCGATCAATAGACTGAATTTGTTGCATGATTCGGAGCAGGGTCATGCGACCGGGCGGTGGGGTCCGGTCTGGGGTCTTTGCGTCGAGAAGGTAGTCTTTTGCGCGAAGAAAGTCCTGGCCGTCCGAGTTCTAGACAAGATTGTTCGTTGTGTGTGCCCTCCCGCGGAGCGTGTGGCGGCGCTCGTACAGAACGACAGGAAGCATTCCATGGAACTTCTCGAACTCGAATTCTCCCGCGAAATCCATCCGGTGGATGTTATCGAGCAGGTGGCCCACAACAACGACTGGTCCTTTGAGCGGGCCGGCGACGACGAGATTTCGATCTCGGTTGCCGGAAGCTGGACCGACTATCACGTCTCCTTCTCGTGGATGGAGGATTTCGAGGCGCTGCACCTTGCCTGCGCCTTCGACATCAAGGTGCCGGAGACCCGCGCGCTGGAAGTGATGCGGCTCTTGTCGCTGATCAACGAGCAGATGCTGTTTGGCCATTTCGACCTCTGGGAGCAGGAGGGCGCGATCATGTTCCGCCAGTCGCTGCTGCTGGCCGGCGGGGTCGAGCCGTCGAGCCAGCAGGTCGAAGTGTTGCTGTCGTCGGCGCTGGAAGCCTGCGAATGCTATTTCCAGGCGTTCCAGTTCGTTGTCTGGTCGGGAACCTCGGCCAAGGACGCCCTGGCCGGCGTGCTGTTCGAGACCTACGGCAACGCCTGAGTCCCCGCAAGGCAGACAAGAACCAAGATGAGTTCGAACAGCGAGCGTAAGCCCGAGATCAGTTTTGCCGATTTCGATCGTGTCGACATCCGCGCCGGCACGATCGTCGAGGCCGAGCCGTTTCCCGAGGCGCGCAAGCCCGCATTCAAGCTGAAGATCGATTTCGGCGCCGGCATCGGCATCAAGAAATCGTCGGCGCAGATCACCAAATATTATACACCGGAGACGCTGATCGGCCGGCAGGTGTTCGCGGTGGTCAATTTCCCGCCGCGCCAGATCGGTCCATTCATGTCGGAAGTGCTGACGCTCGGCTTTCCCGACGAAGAGGGCGCGGTGGTGCTCGGCGCGATCGAGCGCAAGGTGCCGGATGGCGGCAGGTTGTTTTAGGCCGCCAGCTTGCGCGTCGTTCCCAGCGCTTCCTCGACCGTGTCGAGGAACATCTCTGCACAAGCCTTCCAGCTGTAGCGCATGGCGCGTTCGCGTGCTTCGGCACGGTCTACATTGAGCGCGGCAAGCGAGGCCTCGCGCAGATCGTTGGAGACCGCGCCGCCAAAGCCGTCGCCGACAATGTCGATCGGCCCGGTCACCGGATAGGCGGCAACCGGCGTGCCGCTGGCCAATGCCTCGATGATGACGTTGCCGAACGTGTCGGTGCGGCTCGGGAAGACGAAGACATCGGCCGAGGCATAGATCTCGGCCAGTTCGTCGTTGGGGCGATGGCCGAGGAAATGCGCTTGCGGATATTTTGCCTTCAGCCTGGCAAGCTCAGGGCCTTCGCCGACGATCACCTTGCTGCCCGGCAGGTCGAGGTCGAGGAAGGCGGAGAGGTTCTTTTCGATGGCGACCCGGCCGACGCAGAGGAAGACAGGGCCGGGAAAGCCGAGATTCTTCTTCTTGTCGGGCCGGAAATGGTTGGTGTCGACGCCGCGCGTCCACGGCCGCAGCTTGGTGAAGC
>NZ_RZQY01000329.1:0-6476 GCF_003998575.1 Mesorhizobium sp. M7A.F.Ca.CA.001.10.2.1
GAGCCGAGCCGCTGGCGCGCGAACGCCGGCGCAGGATGAGCCTTCCGGCTTTTGCCTATCTCTCCGTCGCCCCGACGCTGATCCTGATGATCCTGATCGTCGGCCTGCCGCTCCTCTACAGTCTGTACTTGTCCTTCAACATCACCAATCCGATCACCAAGCGATGGATTTTCGTGGGCTTCGCCAATTATGCGAAGATCTTCCAGAATCAAGGCTTCTGGTATGCGCTCGGCCGCACGCTTTACTTCTCCACGATTGCGGTCATCGGGACGACCGTACTGGGAACACTGATCGCGCTCGTCTTGAATCAGCGTTTTGCCGGCCGCGGCTTCCTGCGCAGTATCGTCCTCGTTCCCTGGGCCATGGCGCCCGTGTCTATCGGGGTGCTGTGGTCCTTCATCTATGCCGGCAATTTCGGTCTGTTGAACGGCTTTCTCAACGACATAGGCCTCGGTTCATGGGGGCGGGCATGGTTTGGAGAGGGCTTCCGCGCCCTCAACCTCGTGGCGCTGACCCAGGTCTGGAACCAGACGCCGTTGACGACGCTGATGCTCCTTTCCAGCCTGCAATCCATGCCGGGCAACCTGCATCGCGCTGCCATTCTCGACGGCGCGGGACCGGTCAAGCGCTTTTTCGCGATCACTTTGCCTTGGCTCAAGTCGACGCTGCTGTTCTCCACCATCATCTCCACGATCAATGCGTTCCTGGCCTTCGACATCATCTGGATCATGACGCGCGGCGGTCCGGGCGCGGCGACCACCACACTGTCCTGGCTCGGCTACATGCAATCCTTTCAGTTCCTGAAGTTCGGCGAAGGGGCCGCTCTTCTTTACGTGCTGACGTTTCTCAGCCTTGCATTCGCCATCGCCTATTTTGCCTTCCTCAGCCCCAGGAAAGCCAGGACGACAGTGTCGGCTTTGGCGGCCCCAGGGCTGCTAACAGCCAGTTGCCCGCGGCCCGCCATGGTCGTTCTGCCGGAATGGAAGCCGAAAAGGCTGATGGGCCCGATCGCTGCACGCAACGCTGGCAAGATCCTGTTCGCGCTCGCCGTCGTTGCCATTTTCGTCTGGTCGTTCCTGCCTGTTGCGGCGCTGGTCCTGATAAGCCTATCGCCAGCCACCGACCTGATCCGCACGCCCCCCTCCATCGTGCCCTCGACGCTCACTTTCGACAACTATCGGGCGGTGCTCATGGCGCAAGGCACGACCAGCGTGCAGGCCGCGCGCGTGCCGTTGTCCCTGCTCAACAGTTTCGGCATCGGCATCGTCGTCTCCGTCGTCAATGTCGCGCTCGGCACCTTGGCTGGCTACGGTTTTGCCCGCTATGCTGGACATCGTTTCTTTGCCGTCAGCCTCTGGGCGCTTCTTCTGACGCGTATGGTTCCCGCACTGACGCTGGTTCTGCCGTTCTTCGTCATCTTCCGGACGCTCGGGCTCATCGACACCCATCTCGGTCTGGTGATCGCATATTCGACGATCCTGATGCCGCTTGCCGCCTGGATGATGAAGACCAGTTTCGAGACCGTTCCAATCAGCCTTGAGCGCGCGGCACAGATCGACGGCTGCAGTCGCTGGACGATGTTCCGCAAGGTTCTGGTGCCCGTGGTGCGGCCGGCTATCGTCGCGGCGCTGATCTTCTGCTTCCTCGTGTCCTGGAACGAGTTTCTCTTTGCCATGATCCTGACCTCGACCCCCAAGACGCAGACAATCCCCGTCGTCATCGCAGGCTTTCTCAACCAGGCCCGTTTCTATGAATACGGACCGCTCTTTGCGGCCAGCGTGCTTGCCATCCTGCCGCCTGTGGCCGTTGCCTTCTTCTTCCAACGTTACCTCGTCCAGGGTGCGCTTTCCGGCGCGGTCAAGGGCTGAAAGGAGCTTCAAGCATGGCGTCGATCAAGATTGCCGGCCTTACCAAGCGGTTCGGGGCGATAGCTGTTTTGAAGGGTCTCGATCTTACGATCAACGATGGCGAGTTCATTTCCTTCCTCGGACCGTCGGGGTGCGGGAAATCGACTTTGCTGTTTTGCATCGCCGGCCTGGAGGATATCGACGAGGGATCCATCCGCTTCGACGACAAGGAGATTTCGGAGCTCGGTCCGCGTGAACGCAACATCGCGCTGGTCTTCCAGGATTACGCGCTCTACCCGCACATGACGGTGCGCGAAAACATCGCCTTTCCATTGCGCCAGCAGAAGCTGGACGAAGCGACCGTAGGCAAGCAGGTAGCCTGGGCAGCCGATGTTCTGGGCATCGAGGCCCTTCTCGATCGCCCGCCGGCGGCGCTTTCCGGCGGCCAGCGCCAGCGCGTTGCCGTTGGCCGCGCGATCGTCAGGAACCCTTCTGTCCTTCTCATGGATGAGCCGCTGTCAAATCTCGACGCCTCGCTGCGGGTGCGCATGCGCACCGAGATCCGACGCCTCCAGAAAGCGCTCGGCATTACCGTCATCTTCGTCACCCACGATCAGGAAGAGGCCATGGTGCTGTCGGACCGGATCGCAGTGATGAAGGACGGCGTCGTGCAGCAGTTCGGACCGCCGATGGAGGTCTATTCGGCTCCCGCCAACCAGTTCGTCGCCGGGTTTATCGGCAGCCCGCAAATGAACTTCCTGCCCGCCAATCTCTGTGGCGGGAGTTCTGACCGGATTCTTGGCGTGCGTCCCCACGACCTGAAGCCGGCGGCGCGCGGTAATGGTGGTCTCACCCTTTCGGGCGAACTCGTGCTGATCGAGCCCGCCGGGCCTTTCCAGTTCCTCGATGTCGACGTTGCCGGCCACATCGTCCGGGCAACCTGCAGCGATGCGTCGGGCCTGTCCGCGGGCGAACGCATCACTCTCTGCGCGAGCCCGGACGCTGTCCGCTATTTCGCCACCGAGGACGGCACCCGTATCAATCAGCGCTTCTTGGAAACCGAAAGCCGAATTCATGCCTTATGATCTCGTTTTGAAAAATGGTCGCGTCATCGATCCTTCCCAGGGTATCGACCAGGTCACCGATGTCGCCTTCGCCGCAGGAAAGGTCGCCGCCGTCGGTAACGGTCTTTCTGGAACCGAAGAACGAAACGTAGCGGGCCTTATCGTAACGCCCGGCCTGATCGATCTGCACACGCATGTTTACTGGGGCGGGACGTCGCTTGGGGTGGATCCGGACGCGTTTGCCCGCAAGAGCGCGGTTTCGACCTGCGTCGACACGGGAAGTGCCGGACCGGGAAATTTCCCCGGATTTCGCAAGCATGTGATCGAGCGAAGCACGGCTCGCATTCTCGTCTACCTGCATATCTCCTTCGCCGGCATCTATGGTTTTGCAAAGAACATCATGATCGGCGAAAGCCATGACATGCGGCTTCTTGCCGGCCGCGAGGCCGTCGAGGTCATCAACGCCAACCGCGACATAATCATCGGGGTGAAGGTGCGCATCGGTCGCCACGCCTCTGGCCCCGCCGGTATCCAGCCTCTCGATGTCGCCCTGCAGGTCGCCGACGAGACGGGCCTGCCATTGATGGCCCATATCGATGAGCCACCCCCTTCCTACGAGGCCGTCGTCTCGCGCCTGCGAGCTGGCGATGTACTGACCCATTGTTTTCGACCCTTCCCTAATGCGCCCATCGACGGCGCAGGCAAGATCAAGCCGGAAATCCTCGAGGCGAGGGAACGAGGCGTCCTTTTCGATATCGGCCACGGGATGGGCTCCTTCTCCTGGAAAACGGCGCGCGCGATGATGGCGCAAGGCTTCCAGCCGGACACCATCTCCTCCGATGTTCATGCGCTCTGCATCGAGGGTCCGGCCTACGACCAGGTTACGACGCTTTCGAAATTCCTTGCGCTCGGCATGTCGATCAACGACATCATCGCAGCCTCGACCGTCAATGCGGCCAAGGCATTGCAGCGCCCAGAGCTTGGAACATTCAAGATTGGCTCGGCCGGGGATGCGAGCATCCTCGAATTGCGTAATGGCGCGTTTTCCCTTGAAGACACGCGCGGCGAGATTGTCGTTGCGCCTGAACGTATCTTTGCCGCCGGTCTGGTCATCGCGGGCCAGGATATCGGTACCGATGATCAAACGCTCGCTGCGGCGGCCGAATGAAGGAGATTTGAAATGGATGGTGGCTATGCCATGAAAGACGCGCCCGCCAATTTCATAGGCGGCGAATGGCAGACGGAGCCGGACACCATGCCGGCGGTCAATCCCGCAACCGGGGAGACCATTGCCCAGTTGCCGCGATCAGGCCGCGAGACGGTACAACGGGCTGTCGCGGCTGCAAAAGCAGCCGCGCCGACATGGGCCGGCATGCCGGTTTTCAAGCGCGCCGCGATCTGCGTTGCCATCGCCTCGGCAATCGACGCGGCTCAAGAAAAGATCGCACGCCTCCTGTCGACCGAGCAGGGCAAAGTTCTTGCCGAGGCCATGGGTGAGGTCGGCAAGGCCGCCGACGGCTTCCGGCTCGCATCCGAACTCGTCAAGCAGCTGGGTGGCCAGACCTTGCCCGCCGAGGATCCGACGAAGCTCGTCATGACGATCCGCCAGCCGCGCGGGGTCTACGGAGTCATTACCCCTTGGAACTTCCCGGTCAACATCCCCGTCGAATATCTGGCACCGGGCATTGCGACCGGCAACACCATCGTCTGGGTGCCCGCCCCGTCGACCTCGCTGGTCGCCTGTGCCTTGATGGAGGTAATCGACGGCGCCGGTCTTCCCGCCGGCGTCATCAATCTGGTCATCGGTGAAGGCGCTACCGCCGGCGACGCCGTCGTGGTTCATCCCGACGTCGCGGCAATCGGCTTTACGGGCAGCGCGGCGACCGGCAAGAAAATCGCCGAGCGCGGCGCCGGCAAGCCGCTGCTCCTGGAACTGGGCGGCAACGGCCCGGTGATCGTTTTCGAGGACGCTGATCTTGACGCGGCGGCCGCCGCCGCGGCCGGCGGCGCATTCTTCAACGCCGGTCAGGTCTGCGCCGCGACGGGCCGCGTTCTCGCTCATCAGTCGGTTGCCGAAAGCCTCTGCGAAAAGCTCGTCGCCCATGCGCAAAAACATGTGCTTGGTGATCCCTTCCACCAGGGAACGACCATGGGGCCGCTGAACAACGCGAAGGTCGCAGCCAAGGTCAAGGAGCACATCGATGACGCAATCGCGCAGGGTGCCAAGGTGCTCTGTGGCGGCAAGCCGCGCCCCGATCTCGGCAGCGGGCTGTTTTTCGAGCCGACGATCATTACCGGCGTCACGCGCGAGATGAAACTCAATCGCGAGGAAACCTTCGGCCCCGTCGTGCCCGTTCTCACTTTCAAGAACGAGGCTGAAGCGCTCGATCTGGCGCTCGACAGCGAATATGGCCTGTCGGTCGGCGTCTTCACGGCGAATGTGGCGCGGGGTGTTTCGGTCGCCAGGGCGATCCCCGCCGGGATCGTCAATATCAATGCCGGCAGCACATGGTGGGAAATTCACCTGCCCTTCGGCGGCGGAAGCGGCACCAAGAGCGGCATCGGCCGACTGGGCGGCGTGCACACGATGGAAGCCATGACCGAACTCAAGATGATCACCGTCACGATCGATCGAAAGGCAGGTGCGGCATGAGCCCTCAATCGCATGCTCTTGCCGGCGAACGGAATTCGCCGCTTTCTCCACCTGAGAGAACGCGGATGATCCGCGCTCTTGTCGATGAACTGATCCCTGGCAACGAGAGTTGGCCCTCCGCGTCCGAGGCCGGCGTGCACGGCATCGTGTCGATGCGCCTCTTTGCGGATTGGAGCGACGTGCAGACTACGGCACTGGCCGATCTGCTGGGCTGGGAAAGGGGTGGCCTTTCAAGCAGCAATGGCGACACCCGCATCGCGGCCGTCAAGGTCTTCGAGCAAGCCGACGCGGAGCTTTTCGACAAGATCTACACGGCGGTGACACTCGCTTATTACGAAACGCCCTTCGTCATCGAGGCCATTCGGAACACGGGGCGTCCGTACTCCCACCGGCCCCATCTGACCGGCTACGACATGGCGCCTTTCGATTTCAACCGGGACCAGCCAGCCCATCGGCGCGGCCATTACCTGGAGACCGAAAAGGTCAGGCCCGTCGACACGTCGCCGCTCGGGCTGGACACGGTAATGACAGATCGCTGGGGATTGGAAAGATGACAACAGATCGCATCTGTGACGTATTGATAGTGGGCGCCGGCGCGACAGGATCCTTGGCAGCACTGACACTTGCAGAAGCCGGTCTCGATGTCGTCTGCCTGGAACAGGGATCCTGGGTGGAGGCGAAAGACCATCCGCATCTCCATTCCGACTGGTCGTGGCAGCGCCGGACCAACTGGAGCCCGGACGTCAACAAGCGCAGCCATCCGGACGATTTCCCCGTCAATTCGGACTCCTCGCAAATCCTGATGTGGAATGCCGTCGGCGGGTCAACCAATGTCTATGGCGCAATCTGGCCACGCTATCGTCCTTCCGATTTCCGCAAGGGCACGGAGCATGGTCTTCAGCCGGACTGGCC